>JAGXOR010000064.1 GCA_023659785.1 Methanomicrobia archaeon LH_S13 | reverse complement strand
GAAAAGTTTCGTTCATGCTTCACTTTGTATGTCAGTATCATTTTCCTTTTTGCTCTTCTATGTATCTGATAGACATAAAAAAATATGCACATACAATTATAAGCGCAATTCATCCTCAGACTAAAGCGCTGAGGCTTTCTTGCTTATCTTCTGTAATATGAAGTGAAGATGAAAACGTCTGTTATTATTTGCAGTTATGGCCTTACAGCTCGATGCACTCCACTTCCATTTACCACTATTTTCTCATATTTCCGTGCCTGACAACTTATTATATTACTTCTCCTTCTTCTCTTTCACTTCAGAAACTGCTTCTCCATCACTTAATAATATTTTTAACGCATCTCCAACTGAAATATCCTTCACACTTCTTACTATTTCTCCTTCCGGTAATCTCGAACAGATACTATAACCTCTTTCGATGATTGCTAAAGGACTTAAAGCATCCAGTTTGCCAGTAAGAGCCTGCAAACTTTTCTTATGTAATGCTACGAGATGTGAAATTTCAGCATGCATGTCCCTCTTTATTTCATCTACCGTTTGCCGATATTGGTTTATCTTCTCCATAGGCGTTCTAAACAAGATATTTCGCTCGATGCCCTCCAACTGCTTCCTGTGGTATTCAATCGCTTTAAAAGTATTCTGCTGCATTCTCAACTTCAAAGAGTACAAATTATTCTCGATTTCGCGTTTGTCGGGCACAGCCAATTCCGCAGCTTCGGACGGCGTTGCCGCTCGTCGGTCCGCGACAAAATCAGCGATTGTAAAGTCGGTTTCGTGTCCCACCGCGGATATTACGGGGATCCCAGATGAGAAAATCGCTCTGGCGACGGCTTCTTCGTTAAACGCCCACAGCTCTTCTATTGAACCGCCTCCTCGCCCTACTACCAGCACGTCTATATTCATCTGTTCTGCATTCACCCTGTTCATCAGCCGAATGGCATCTACTATCTGCGGAGCTGCTTCTTCTCCCTGCACTGCAACCGGCACCAGCAAAATATGCACGTGCGAGAATCTCCTTTTCGTGATGTTCAATATATCGCGAATGGCAGCACCGGTGGACGAGGTGATAACACCTATTCGGCGCGGGAAAAACGGTATCGGCTTCTTATATGCGGCGTCAAACAAACCCTCTTCCTTCAGTTTCTTTTTTAACTGCTCAAATGCACGGTATAGCGCACCTATCCCCTCTTCCTGTATGTCATCCACGTATAACTGGTACTTCCCCTGCTTCTCGTACACACTTATATGACCCCTCGCTATCACACTCGTTCCATCCACAGGAATAAATTTCAGCTTACGATTCTTCTCTCTGAACATCACGCATCGCAGTTCCGAATGTTCATCCTTGAGCGTGAAATATAAATGACCGGAAGTAGGCTGGCGGAGATTAGAAATCTCACCTTTTACGTAAACGTCTCTAAGTACCGCATCCCTGTCCAATTTCTGCCTTATGTATTTCGTGACCTCATGGACCGCGTATATGTGTAGCCTTTCTTTCTCTTCTATTTCCTCTTCCTTTTCTTCCTCGATTCTTTCTATTCCGCTTTCACTTTCAACACCAAACCTCTCCTTATCCCTCCTTCCTTTCTCTTTCTTTTCCTCGTTATCCTTCTTCAAATGCAAGAAATCCGTTAGTGTTATACTCTTTCTATGTTTATCCATTTCTATTCCCCAAACCTCTTCACATACACATCCTCATAAATAGGACCCTTAGACGTAAGCGTACTGTGCTTTAATTTTAGCTCTTCCACAAGCATCTTCCCCACTTCTACATCCTTTAATTCAGCTATCTTTTTCAACACCCGCTTTATTTCATCCCTTGACCCTGCTCTTGACCCTATTTTCACCCGGCATAGCGTAACATGTGAACTGAACCGTTTTTCAAGTGGGAATCCCAGTGCATGCATCTTCGATTCCACTTCCTTCTGCAACCCCTTCAACTCTTCCACTCCCTTTTCCATGCCTATCCATACAACCCTTATGTTTCTTGCTTTTTCCAACGAAGCCACAGGGAAGAAGCCTATACCTCTCAACGCGATATCAAACGGTTTTTGTGTTATCTCTGCTAATGCTCTTTTAATCTCTTCAACTTTATCCTCGGGAACATCGCCCAGAAATTTCACCGTTTGATGCGCCTGCCACGCATTCACGAATTTTAATTTTAGCTTATCGTGTATATCCAAATCTATAAATTGCTTTTGTATTTCCTTTATCTCCGCTCTTATTTCCTCAGACAGGTCCACTGCGATAAACGTTCTCATAACACTTTTTCTTTTTCTTTGATCAAACCCTCTTTTACAAGAAATTTTGTTGGTAAAGCTTTTCTTCCTAATAAAAATCTGTGTAATCTTGTGCTTAATAATAGACGCTACTCTTCTTCGCTATCCTTTTCCCATTCCTGCATATACTTTAAACCTAACTCCTTTAGTTTCGTCTTATTTATTTGCGCCCCTATCGTGTACTTGCGGATAAAGTGATCGAACTCGGTATGTAAAGAACGAAAAGCGGGATGTTCTGCAGAAAATGACTCATTATTCTTACGGAACTCATATTTTATCTCAAAATGGACCGCAGACCTCGTCAGTCGCTTCATATCGTCAAAGTCCAGCGAATGATAGATGTGCGTGGGTATATCCTGCACTTTTAACCTTACTACTTTTTCTTTGGGGTTGCATTCCAGGATACGATGCTTTATTGCATTTTTTATCTCGTGTTCATCAAGGCTACTGCAAATAATCGGCTCCAAATCCACCATTTCTCTTGTTCTTAACTCGTGAGATATGACCTCTTTTCCGCCATCTTGTCTCAATCTGACTTCTAAGAAACCTCTTTTGCCGTACACCTCGTTAAAGCTGAATCTTTCCGTTGACCCTGCGTAATAAGCATCTTCTCTTACTTTCGTGCACCTATGAAAATGCCCCAATGCAATGTAATCAAAATTTGTCAAGTCGTCAATATTAACCACCTGCTCGTTGAAGTCGTGCATCATGAATCTCGGTGTTGGTAGTCCTGCACAAAGAACGCTTGCATGGAGAAGTGCGATATTAAACCCGTTGTTGTCACACGACCTAATTTTCTTCTTTTCACTCTCAATATCATCGCAATGAGGAACTGCGTGCACTTTCAAGTCATCAATTTCGACGAGTTCGTATTTGTTTTCATAAACTAAGTGCACATGGGGGATATGCTCAAACAGGCTGAGTACATTCCCCGTTTCCTTCAGACGAGGCGTTTCGTGATTGCCTGAAATCACTACAAAAGGGATTCCTGCTTCGCTCAATCTTATTATCTGGCTGAGCACGAAAGAAATAGCGCGGTTCGTGGGGCGCACGGAATCAAACAGGTCGCCTGCGTGTAGTATCACATCCGGTTTTTCCTTCAGCGCATAATCTACAAATTGCTTGAATGCTTCATAGGTGTCCACTTCTCGCTGATTCAGCCCTGTCGCTTCGTCTATCTTCCGGTATGCTGAATAGCCTATGTGCGTGTCCGCAAGATGGTATATCTTTTTCATTTCTGTCTCGACGTGTAAACCACCCTAACTATATCATTACTTCTCAATGCGTATTTCTCCCCCAGCCTACGCTTCGTTCTTGCATCTATCGCATACAGAAAACCTTCACCAATATCAGAATGAATAGAAAAAGCCAGGTCTCTGGCAGTGCTCCCGGATTTCAAGAGAAACGCATCCGGGAGGATTCTTCCTGAGGCATCACTGTACTTGTGCTCGTCCTCTACGGGATACGCAACCACGTAGTCCAGCAAATCGAAAACGACATGATTTATAATTGCCTGAACTCCCGCTCCCGTGCCGCCATAATCTTGAACTAAATTCCTTAACCTCTCCAGCCCTCTTCTCTGTTTTTCCGTGAGTTCCGCCGCGTGCGAAATTTCAAAATCCGTATCCCCAGGCAGGTATTTTATGAACTCGTGCTTCGCAGCGGTTCTCAAAGCAAGCTCTGCTTCTACGGAACATGGAATTACCTCTGCTTCTTCTTCTTCTTCTTTGCTTTCACTTCCTCCTTCACCCTTACCTTCGAGCTCCTTCAGCTTTCTTATATTCTCTTCCGGCGCTATATCAGCCTTGTTTGCAGCAATAATCATTTTTTTACTCTTTTTTATTAAGTGTATCGCTAAATCTTTCATGTCATCTTCGTTCCACGACTTCATGTTGGGTTTATCAGAGACGAGAGATTTCAATATAGCAGCTTTTACTTGTTCTTCGGTTACTCCAACGCCAGCTAATTGCTCGGAAAGCAATCTCGCTATCTTAGCACCTTCTAATTCCGTCTTCCTCTCCAGTTTCCTCCTATTTCTACTTATTATTCCGCGCACCCACTCAGTCAGCTCATCCTGGAAAAAGAGAACGTCTTCGAGTGGGTCATGACTTCCAATCCATACCACATTACCTCCTGCATCCGTTCCGCCTGAAGCATCTACAACATGTATTATCGCTTCCGCCTGCCTGAGTTCGTCTAAGAATTCGTTTCCTAATCCCCTTCCTTCATGCGCGCCTCTAACCAGACCTGCAACGTCTAAGAGCTCTACTGGCACGAAGCGAAAACCATCCACGCAATTCCCACATTCTCTGCCTACCTCCTGCTGAATCTCTTTCTCTTTACAGGGGCATTTTACCCTTACATAGGCTATCCCTACATTTGGCGATATGGTTGTGAAGGGATACGAAGCTATTTCAACGTCTACAAGTGTAGAAGCTTTAAAAAATGTGGATTTCCCCGAGTTCGGCTTCCCTGCAATCGCGATTGTTATCATATCTCGCTTTTTTTAACCCTTCTGATTACACAGACTTATAAGTTCATCAAAGAACTTTTTCTCCGTATCCCACGGACCAGGACTCGCCTCTGGGTGATACTGCACGCATTTTATACCCAAATAAGCATCCTCAAAACCTTCCACCGTATCATCATTCGCATTTATCTGTGTTAGTTCCGCTATACCGTCCATCGAATCCTTATCAACCGCAAAACCATGATTCTGAGACGTTATGTACACACGCCCGCTTTTGAGGTCTTTCACGGGCTGGTTCACACCCCGATGCCCGAATTTTAGTTTATACGTATCGCAATCCAGCGCAAGCGCGATTATTTGCAGACCAAGACAAATACCGAGAATAGGAATCTCTCCCGCGAAATTTTTTACCACACTCATTGCCTTTTTTCCTCTCTTCGGGTCCCCAGGTCCGTTTGAAAGCAGCAAAGCATCAGGTTCCGAATCCCTTATCTCCGATTCCTCAGCGTTTGCAGGGAACACAAAAATGTCCAAATCCCTTTCTGCTAAGTTCTTCAGTATGTTTCTCTTTACACCCAAATCAATTACCGCTATCCGTTTCCCTCCTTCCTTCCCTTTTATCCTGTAAGGCTTCTCACACGTAACCTGCTCTATTAAATCAAGCTCTGAGATGTCGGGTTGAGTTCTTGCGAGTTTTAAAGCATTTGCTTTTTCCTCTCCTTTGCAATCACCTCCCATTTTCAAACATGCTTTCATCGTGCCGTATCGCCTCGTCTTTATCGTCAACATTCTCGTGTCTATCTCGCATATCGCAGGCACTCCTTCTTCTCTGAGGAATTCCTCTATACTTCGTTTGCTTTTATAATGCGAAGGGGAATCACTCTTTTCTCTTACTACAAAGCCTTCTACTTTTATTCCTTCTGATTGGAATTTAGCGCCGCTTACACCATAATTCCCGATGAGCGGATAAGTGAGCATTAATATCTGTCCTTTATATGAAGGGTCGGTTAGAGCTTCTTCATAGCCTGTGAACGAAGTTGCAAACACAAGTTCGCCTGTGGTGGTTCCTTCTGCACCCCAACCCTCTCCCTCCACTATGGTTCCATCTTCAAGAGCGAGAATTGCTTTCATTGTCTGTATGTAATATATTGTATTTACTGCTTCTAAATTGTTCACTAAGCGGATACAATGGTTAGTTAGAACAGTTTCCCCCTATTCATTATCTCATTCGGGTCAAGAACATGCAGGAACTTCTTCCAGACTTCAGCAAGATACCCTATTCTCTCCGCGGTCGGCTCTATTATACCCGCGTAAGGTCTGAACCAGCCATAGATACCAAGCTCAAGCAGCCGGTGAAATTGCTTCTCGTTATAATTCCTTAGCTTATCGCCGAATTCCTCGTCACTGCCATCGTAAAACACATCCAGCTCGAAATAGCAGAGCTGCCCGTGGAAACTGTATATCGGGTTAATATAGAAATGAACGTGGTCCCGAGGTATCCCAACTTCCAGCGCTGTGAGCTCATGCACTGCATAATATTTCGCAGCCAGCGTCAAAGGTCCGTACAGCCCGATGCAGTGGTAATTTCCTCTACCTTTTATGCCGAACACCATAGAGCTCTTCTCCGCACCGCCCAGGCTCTCATGCTCGAACGTGCTTGCGAATTCTGCCGGTAATTCCAGTACCTGCCCGCCGCATTCGTTCATGTACGCACGCACCCGCGCATCCTTCGCCTCGAAAACACCGTCCACGCCTTCCACCAGCACGCACAAGACGAACTTCGGCAGCTTCTCGTAAGGATAATCAAAAGTGCCGAAGATGCCTTTCAACCAGCTCTGGTTGTCCACTAACCGGATACTTGCCGCTAAATCATCGTTCATCAAATTGTAAATGAACTTCGTCGGCGTGCCCACGTCGTCAAAACCAATGAAGTACTCTTTCCTGTTGTCATACAGTCGGTACAGCTTTGCCGTTAATTCGGTCACCACACCGCACGTACCGGGATGCGCGCAGAACATACCTGCAAAGTCAGGACCCACGCCGTACCGGAAATAAGGCATCTCCGAAAGCGCTCTTGAACCCGTTTTTAACGTCTCGCCATTCGGCAGAATCATCTCATACGAAATCGTGTGGTCGTGCCCGTCCGTAGCCGAAGTTTGGTATATCCCACGCAGGTAATAATTTGCCAGTACGCTCACGGTAAGCGGCGCATCCGGGAATGCAGGTCGCAACTTGTACTTTCGCGTCTGCTCCAGTAACATCCCAAATGTCACCCCCGGCTCTACGGTCACGGTCTTCATCTCGGGGTTTATCTCCAGGATACGGTTCATCCGGGACAGGTCCAACAATATGCTGCTGTCATGAGCCGGGATAGTCAGCCCACGCACGTTTATTCCCGTGCTGTAAGGTATCACCGGTATTTTCTCCTCGTTTGCAAGCATCAAAACCTCCCTCACTTCTTCTTTGTTCTCGGGTCGCACAACGTACGCGGGATTTTTCGCGGGCACAAAATACCAGTGCTGGTCTCTCGAATATGACGTGCATATTGCACGGTCGTCAGTCGCATTCTCTTCCCCTACTATCGCTTGCAGTTTGTTTATTAACATTTTCTATCCTCCTTTTGTTTAATTAAGCTCTCCCTTTTAAAAGATATACCACTGCCAGAAGTCCTGAGGTTATGAGATTCAACCATTTTGTTTCAAACCTCTTCGTATGATGCTATCA
>JAGXOR010000063.1 GCA_023659785.1 Methanomicrobia archaeon LH_S13 | reverse complement strand
ACTCTACTCTTAAATTCTTAAGTTAAAACCGGAAATGAATTTTGACCGGGTTTTTTGGGATTGAAACAATTGATGATAAGAAAACTTTTTTATAAAAAATAGCAGGATAAGAGGCAAGGCATTCTCTTATCCCTTTTTTTCTTTGCTTTGCGCTTGCACCTACGCCACTTTCACTCGTTGCAATATGTCCCCGGATGGTGTGTAGACCACTGCAATTGAATCACCGGACTTAAGCGCTGAAACCGTGATTTCCATCTGCTCACCACTCTCAAAGTTCAGGTTCTTGTCGCCACCTACTGTTACGTTAGCCCACTCAATATTTTCACCCTCCAGCTTTACTTCTAGATTACTCCAATTGCCGCCAGTCCCAGTTTCGTTTTTAAACGCATCAACTATCGGATCTCCACCGTGGTGAATTATAGTTATATTCGTTTTACCTACAGCGGCATCTTCAACAACCAACGCTGCGTTCGGCGATTTTGTCACGCCGCCGATGATGCCGTAGGCGAACGCGGCAACGACCGCCGCTATTACGACTGTAATGGCAATCATCAGAATAACACCAATCACTGGCGATACTGCTCGTTCGTCTTTCTTCAAGCTTCTTCTTTTTCTTTTCTTTGCATTCATTTTTTTTTCTTATCACCTCCTAACTCTTTTGGCTAAAAAAACCTCTCCTCACCCCAAAGATATGGGGTATTCTTCCAAAAATCCCTTCCATCCTATCTCCATCTTCTTTACTTCTTCTCAACTCTTGCGCTGCGGTCCCCCTTTTCCCTTCATCTCACCATATTCATATTATTATTATAAGGGTATATAAATCTTTTTATCTTTTGAATAATTTATTCTAAATACATAAAATGGATACTAAAGGAAGCGAGAAGGGTAAAAGAAGAGATAGGGAAGCGAGGAGAGAATTTGACCTCAGAAGCAGATATAACCTTAGCGCAAATCCTATCAGGGATAAATGACCTGAAAACGTCAATGAAATGATAATCAAGAAGAAAAGAAACTTGCTTCTGGACGAAAATGCAGTCTCCGAGGTGCTGGGCGTAGTCTTAATCCTTACCATCGTCCTTTCCGCAACCACCATTTATCTCTCGCAGCAAGTCCCTGAATTGACGAAAGATTTTGAAGCCCGACATGTAGATGAGGTCGCCGATGACTTCTCAGAACTGGACTCGCTTATTGACAGAATCGGGCTGGTTGCCAAACAAGAAGGCGAGAGTACTACTGCTACGGGCACCACGCCGCTAAAAATGAGTCCTGATAAAGTCCCTATCTTCGGGCTGACACCCCCTGGGTCATCACTGGGATTCATTCCGCAAAAAGAAACATTTGTAATTCAGGTTGACGATGTCGATGGTGGTGTCGGCGGTGGAGGCGGAAGTGGAGATTGGATGATACCCAACGCAACTCATGGTTTTACCGATTATTACCTCGAGGATGACTCCTCTGATGTGGATGTCTCCTTTGACGAGGTGAAACTTGCGAGCTACACTCCTGAAGGAGACCTGACATTAAATGAGACTGAACGATGGTTGGAAGGCGAGCATAGCTATGATCAGGTTATAATCGTCAATAACAGCACTTTATATGCTTACGGATTTTTGAAAATCCATGCAAATAGCATCTACGTAGATCCCAGCTCAAACATAACCGCTGACGGAAAAGGTTTATGGGGAGGCACATCTCAAAAGGATGGAGATGGAATCGGAGGCGGGAAAACAGGTGCTAATGAATCTGCTGGTGGTGGCGGTGCAGGTTATGGTGAGGTCGGAGGTAACGGCAGTGATAATCTCGGTTCAGGTGGAAGCAAATACGGTGATGAATATTCCACCTCCATACAAATGGGCTCCGGTGGTGGTGGCGGTGTTCCTAAGCCGCCAGTAGGATCAGGAGGGAGCGGAGGAAACGGTGGTGGAGCTATCTGGCTGGACGCCGAGGTAATAAACATCACCGGAGGAACTATTTCCGCCAACGGTGATTTTGGGCTGTCTGGAACACACCCTAAGTCAGGGGCCGGAGGAGGAGGCAGTGGAGGTGGCATTCTGATAAAAGGGCGAAATGTTACAATCTCAGGCACAGCCACACTCTCTGCAAAAGGTGGTGGTGGCGGAAATAGTTCGGCTGGTAATGATGGAGGTGGAGGTGGCGGAGCAGGTGGAAGAATCAAGGTATTCAATGAGTCTGGTTCTGTTTCTCTTGCAAACAATGCTGGATCGGGTGATGATGCAACTGGCAAGGATGGAGGGGCAGGAGGAGAGGCTGGAGTTTATATCTCCCCGGGAGAAGAGTACATTTCCTCTATCACTCACTGCTCATCCGGTTACTTCACTTCTGAAGTCTATGATACCGGAAGGAACAGCACATGTTACGGCAATATGACGTGGAATGCTACATTGAACGGGCAGACAATCGAAATGAAAGTAAGGACAGACATGTTTGAAGATATGCGTGCAGCTCCTGATTGGCCTTATTGCCCTGAAGTAGTCTCAGAGGAGGGGCAGAACAATATATCGGACATCAACAGTTTGTCCTCTGTTTCTGATGGGCATCGCTACATTCAGTATCGTGCGGAATTACACACCGATGACGCTACTACGACGCCTGTCTTGCACTCTGTCCGCATCAATTACAACTTCTCCGCACCGGGAGGTGGTGGTCCACTTTTGGGAATTTCCTCGGGCATTATCAAATTCCAGAGCAGTTATCTCTACTACCTCAACCAGGAGCTTGTGTATGAGCACGGTGCGGTGATTAAATGCCAGGGTCAGGATGGAGGAAAAAGAGGATTCATGCTTCACCGACCTTCTATTGATATTACCAATGAAAGTGGCATTCCTAAAATAGTGATTTCTATGGTTGATTTGACCGGCTCTGACTATTCATACTCAGGTTCAACTACAACTTCGGTGGAAACTTCATACACTAAGTACATTTATAAATGTCCAGCAGCATTCCCTAATTTAACCATCAACCTCTCCACTGACTATTATTCCATCTGGGGTGAGTGGTTTAATAAGACGCTGAAAGAGTCAGGATTGACTACTCCTTATCACTATAACGTCAGTGTTAATGGGACTGCAAAAACTGTGGCAGTTGAGTTTTATGGGCATGAGCACGGCGTCCAGTTAGATCTGGAAAAGACTACAGTTGCGGTGAGAATTTAAACCGCCATAAAAAACTTCAAAAACGCAAAAGCTAAAAATGCTACCGCCATCAATATCACCGCATGCTTTAATCCCGCTATGACTTTCCCCTCTCCTAACTTCCCCGCTACTAATCCCGAACAAACACCCTGGATAAGACTACAATGGAAGAAGATCATCTTCAACTTCTCAACATTCACTCCACGTATTAACGTACGCCCTACTACTCCTGCTTCTAATACCTTTTCATATACTTCCACCATCATTGGGATGAATGTGTAGTAGAGCACCAATAACACACCTAAGAAAACGAAGAAGGTGATATAGCAGATAATTATGTAAGGACCCATATCAGCTCTTCTTTTTTTTTCCAATGCCCCTATCTCCCTAGCGTCATCCGCTGCAATTTTCAGTATATCCCCTACCTCCCCTCCTACCCTGTATCCTTCTATTATCATTTCTACGGAACGTTTTATTGTTCGTGTTGGATAACGCTTCGCAAACATCCTCAGTGCATCCTCGAAAGGGATACCCCATGTCAGATAATGCGCAATTTTACTAAGACCCTCAGTAAGAATACCATACTTACCCTCAGCAGTAAGCGTAATTGTATCTATTAGCGTTAGTCCTGCTCTCTTTGCCTGTGCAAGGTCAGCAAGTAATCGTGGGAACTCTTCATCCGCATCCTTTTCTCTCTTATCCTCCCTGTAAATATAATACGCCGGTAAAATAAGCGCAACGATAGACGCTAAAATATACGTATCATACGGCACTACTAACTCCAACCCATAAACATAAGAAATAAGCATGAGACAGCCACCAATAAACGCTGAGATGTAACCTACTCTTACAGGTTTCTCCCTTATTACTCCTATCGGGTCTCTGAAGAATTTTACTATTGTTACCTCTTTCCTCTTTTTCTCTATCGCCTCAAAAATCTCGTCCTTATACTCCATTTTTATTCTGAAAGCGTATCAATCAAAAAGATGAAGCCCACGGAGCCGAATGGAATGATTATATACACAATCGCAGCAAGTATATCTAAAGAAGCTCCACCTAAAAAACACATTATCGCTATCACTACTATGAGCATTAGCGGTCCTGCAACCAGTGCTGTAACATAAAGCTCTGCAAATAAGCCCAATCTCTCTATGAAATCCTCATACTTCTTCCTTCTCTCTTCCATATATTCCCTCGCCGTATTAATGAAGTAAGAGCCCATCTCCCCACCGGAAAGGGTTGTCGTCACCGCTCCTTGCAGAAAAGCCCTCATATTCGTAGAAGGTGTTAACGCTACGAGGTTTTTTAATGCTGTTATGAAATCATATCCCAGTAGTTCCACATCCCTTACTATCTGCTTCGCCTCTCTGCTTACCTCTTCGTATGTCCCCTCCGCCTTTGACAGCTTCTTGAATATCTCATAAGGAGTTATTCTTATGGATGCCATTGCGGATATATACCCAATAGCATAAGGAATTAACTTATCTATTTTTCCCTTCCTCTCCCATGCTATTATTCGAGGTGCTAAATAAAAAGAGGAGAAAACCGAAAAAAAGGAAATTAATGCCACACTGAGAATGAGAATTCCATTCATTAAATCAAAAGAAAAAGCCGATTTCTGCACTAAAGATAGGAAAAAATTTAGGAAGATATATATAATGACAGCGGAAAGTGCCCCGATAATAGAATATAAAGTCGCTCTTGATAGCCACCTCTCCACGTAGATATAAATACAAGCCTTCATCAGATACGTTCTTAATAAACCAAATTTCTCCCTTCTCCTTCTGAAAAAATTACCAAATAGCGTGAATGCTATATCTTCTACATTCATTTCTCCAGCCTCTTCTCTACCTCTTCCGGTTCTATACTATACTCAAATATGATATTACTTAGAGAATAGAAATCGCTCATACCCTTCTTTTTCATTTGCTGTAGAATTCTTATCCTCCTTGCAAACCCCTCTGATAGCTCATCTTCAGTTATATTAAGCCTATCCATTATCCTTCCGAAAAAACTTGATTCTCCCGTAAATTCAAATGCATCGGGCTTCCACCTGAAAAGGATGTTTGTTTTCAGCGCTTCTTTCTCAAAATCGAGCCCCGTTATTTCTATTAGTTTATCACATCTCCTAACACCTTTATCTCCTACTTTCGTTAGCTTCTGTATAACGATTATATTTAAAGAATCAAGTAGCATCAGAGGCACATTTATCGGTGGCTTCGTCAGCCTCTTTACCACAGCCTCCGCAGAGTCTGCGTGAATCGTGGAGAAAGTTATGTGCCCCGTAGCCATTGCTTGAAAAAGTGTAGAGGCTTCTATTCCTCGCACTTCTCCCACTAAAATGTATTGCGGTCTTTGTCTTAGTGCTGTTTTTAGCAAATCGAACATCTCAATCGAGTGCTCTCCCTCCTCCATCTCCCTCGTTAACAATGGAACCCAATTCTGATGTAACAAATTTATCTCCCTTGTATCCTCTATGGATATAATTTTACTTTCTGGCGGTATAAACATAGAAATTGCATTCAAAGTAGTTGTTTTCCCCGAAGCTGTGCCACCTGATACGAGAATATTTGCGCCATTCTCTAGCGCCATCCATAAGTATGCTATCATTTCCACAGAGAAAGTCCCCATATTTATAAGGTCTATCGGCGTAATAGGTATTTCTCTAAATTTTCTTATGGTGAAAGTGGAACCCTTGGTTGTAACCTCGCTTCCTATACTTAACTGTAATCTATCCTTCGTAGGCAATGATGCATCTAATAGCGGTTTAGCCAATGAAATATGTCTGCCTGCTCGTTGCGATAATCTATAAATCAGAGAATCCAACTCCTCCTTATCAAATACGATGTTTGTCTTTATGGAGCCAAAATTACGATGATACACATATAAAGGTATTTCAGGACCATCAGCAGAGAGGTCCTCTATCATCTTATCCCTCAAAATCGGGTCTAACCGACCATACCCAATTAAATCCCTCCTTATGTAATACATTATCCTGTCCATTCTCTCAGGGCTTAGTTCAATGGAGAAATCCTTGATTATCTCCTCCACTTTCTCACTTAAGAACTCCTCTATATTCTCAACATCGGAGAAACTAACATCCATAGTCTCGTAAAGTATACTTTTTATCTCTTTTAGCAAATCCTCCTCGCCTATTGTAAGCCCTACCTCAGAAATTCTGTATGTAGGAGGGGAGGTATCCTCTATCAAAACATACGAATAGGGCTCATTGACGGGATACGATTCTAAAATTTTTAAATGCCCGGATTCAATTTCTTCCTCTTTTACTTCTGCTTTTCCTTTCAGTATCTCTGACTCTGATATTGACACCTTAGCCTCTTTGTCAGCTACCATGATTTCTTCCTCAGTATGCCTTTTATTAGCACGTATCTTTTCTAAGATAGCTTTTTCTTTATCTTCTTTTGCTTCTGCCCTTTTTATGAGTTCCGAATTACCCTTTAACCTCGCCTTTTCCGTAATTAACCTCCTCTTCTCCAATAATCTCTCCTGTATCTTCTCTGCTTTCTCTATTCTCCTCAATTCATTCATTGCCTTTCGCTGATTCGTCTTTGCCGCTACCCATCCTTCCTCTTTTTCACTTTCCTTATCAGCTTTAACCCTTATTTTCAAAAACATGTTTATTTACCATAGCGCCTAATCAGGAGCCAGTCTCTTACTTTAAATGCAATAAATACGCCTGCTACCGCTACAACAGCTATGATAATCACGATGAGGTATGGAGACAGGTGGAATATACCACCGGCTTCTTTTGGTGTGGGTGAAGGTGTCGGCGTTGTTTCGTTAGTTGGAGTAGGAGTAGGTGTAGGACTTGGAGCAGGACTTGGACTTGGGCTTGGACTTGGACCCGGCGACTCTTCAGGCTCAGGCCTCTTTGCCTTCACTGCAAATGCATATATCTTGTTCCTGTAAAATTTACCCTCGGCTATGACCTCATCACCTATTTTTATATCTCCCATTTCAGCACGATATTCCACATCCATTGTCCCAGTACCATCGTCAATCTCCAACCCTGTTTCTCCAGACATGATTTCTATTCTAATTACAATCCCTTTTATACGCACAGAATCATCATAATAATACTCAGGGAAATCTTCGAGTTCTTTAACAGTTACGTCTTTGTATCCAGTAATATCGAGCCTTCAACATCAACGGAAGTGGGCATCCAGACATACGAGCCTGGAGACACAGGCGTTCTAACCATAGATGACGGGACCGACACAATATTCGTCAGCAGTGACCCAAGACTTTTAGAAAAAATCTATAAAGGGCAAAGCATTACGGTAACCGGAATATATGCAGGCAAGAGCGGAATAGAAGAAGACAAGGGCATAATCTATGCGGATAAAGTGAGCGCTGATATAGAGC
>JAGXOR010000062.1 GCA_023659785.1 Methanomicrobia archaeon LH_S13 | reverse complement strand
AAAAAAGCGGAAATCTTTTTTGTCCGCTGGATAAATGGATGCAACAATTGATGTACATCCGTTAGACGTAAAGACAAATGCAGTGCGATATTTAAATGAGGTGTTGGAGCCTATTAGAGCGACTTTACGGGTATTAAAATAAAAATTAAATCGAAAAGTTTTTAATCCCTATTTTAAAATGGCATCACAATGAAAAAGAAAAAAATAAAGGAGGGGGAAGGTAAAAGGTGTGGTAAAGGTAAAGCGATAATAGGCAAATAAATGCATTCTTGTGGCGCTTAAGTGGTGCCAGCGATTCTGGTGCTGTTGGAGAGGAAGAGGAAGAGGAAGTAAAATGCTTAAATTTATAATTGCAGTAACTCTTATCCTTTACCATCCACTTCTTCTCTCCACCTTTCTGGATTCACCGTCCTGTCGACTATCGCAATGACAAGCCCCAGAACTCCGTGTTTCACAGATTGTCCTCGTCTATATCCAGCACCATATTTACTCCTTTTCCAATCTTACTTCCAAATTTGCATCAATGTCTTCAATGTCTTTCTTGCGCTGTTCAAAAACCCATCTCGCATATTTCTGACGTTCTATCGCAGGTAAACTTTCCCATAACTCTTTATTCTTAGCATCGTCTTTCTCTACAACAACCCCGCTCACAAGTTCGCTTCTTCTCCGGTATAAAGCATTTAATTCCTCTTTTGGTTCTTCTCTGCGTTGCAATTCTAATACGCTTTCAAGCTCTCTTACCCTTTCCTCAAGCTTTTAGCACTATGTAAATATGTTAAAGGCAGAAGGTAAAGATGAGGCAATCGGTTTGCTCAATATCCAGTGGTTTTAAATTAACTTTGGATCCAAAGGGTATATTGAAAGATGAAATAAATCGAATGAAGGGCGAAAAGGGAAAGCCAAATTCCCACCTAAAACAGCGGAAAAAGAAGATGACATCTCAAGCCTAAAAGCGGAGAGGAAGAAAAACTGGAGTCACCGAGAATAAAATAAAGAGGATATTGGAAGAAGTGGGGATCGTCATTTCCGCGGGAATTTGACGAGTTGTTTTCAACAGAAACGGGATACGAGGTGCTATGACCGAAACAGCTATTCTTAGTGTGATTTTTTGCACGCTTATTCTGATTTATGCATGTTACTCCGATTTAAAGAGAAGAAGCGTGACGAATTATCTCTGGGCACTCATGATAGCCGTAGGAATTCCTCTTGCCGTCTATAATATAATTCTCCATGGCACCACTCTCCTCGTCAATTTTATTTTCTCCGTTCTTTTCACATCCACCTTATCCTATCTTCTCTTTAGATTGCACCTCTTCGGAGGAGCAGATGCAAAATCGCTTATATGTATTTCTCTCCTCATCCCAACACATCCAGGTTTCAACCTTCTTTCCTATCACTTCCCAATCGAACTATTTCCTTTTGCAATCTCCACGCTTTTAAATGCTGCTATCCTCTCTCTAATTGTCCCCTTCTCTCTATTTTTTTATAATTTGCTTAATTTACGCCAAAACGGTCTGAGGAGAAATCTTAGATTTGCGTTCCTTGGTTATAAATTACCTATTAATGCGCTTACAGACGTAAAGCACAGGCATATAAGATTAGTTCATTCGTATGAAGAGGAAGAGGAAAACTTAGAAAGAAGGTTTTCGTTTGACGGTATAGAGATAAATAAGGAGGTAGCGGAGAGGCTTAAAAATTACTCAGGTCAAGGAAAGATTGGTAAAGAAGTATGGGTTATGCCTGAATTACCTTTTATGCTCTTCATCACTTCTGGTTTTTTTGTTTCTCTCTTCTATGGAAATTTGATTTTCTATATCCTATTATATTTCTGAGGGGTGCTGCGGCGGATATCGTTAAGGTAGTCGCTGCGAAGAGGGGCATCGAGATAAAATCTCATCGAGAGCTTTACAAATTTGTAGCAAAACTGAAAACGGAACTTGAAGAGCCCGAACTGACAATATTGTTTGCCGCTGCAGGCGCTCTCCATCAGAACTTCTACAAGAACTGGTTATCCAATCTATGATGAAAATATATAAAAAAGATAGGTGATATTTTTGCATTCTACTGACAGTTCACTTGATGCCGTAGCCATGGGTGATCTCGAACATAGGATTACCTATGTGAATGATGCTTTTGTTAGAATGTTTGGCTATTCAAGAGAAGAGTTAATAGGGAAAGAGATTTCCTTCATCTACCCCGTGATCAGTTGCCGAAGTTGAAAGAGGCACTAAAAACAACGCTGGAATGCGGCTGGTCAGGCGAGTTGGTTGGCAAGAGAAAAAATGGTGAACTCTTTCCGATGGCAATATCCGCGTCACGAGCAGTGGATGATGAGGGGAATATCATTGCACACATGGCAATGAAGATGTTAGGAAAGACCTTTTTAAAATTTTAAAAATATTTTCACTAAAACATCATCCTCGCAAGACTGATGAGCATCCTTGGATCCTTCTTTATCATCTCTTTCAACAACGCTCGTTCACTGAACTCCTTTATTCTTATTCCACCCGCTAAAGAATGAAAAAACCTGTTAAGGTCCTGGTTGCTCAATTTCAGCACGATATTCCTTGTCTTCAACCCTGCATCCAAAATTTTACCAAATTCTTTTCTCCATCTCTTCTCGTATTCCTTCAACCTTCTCTGTGAAAAGTTCTTTTCATGTACCGCCTTTGCAATTACGTCACCCGCTATTTCTCCGCCTTGCATCGCTTCTAAGATGCCGCCACCAGTGATAGGATTGACATGACGTGCAGCATCACCAACTAAAACCAGCCCGTTTGCTACCGTTTCATATACCGGTCCGCTCAATGGCACAGCACCATACATCTCAGCTATTATTTCCCCATCCGGGAACTTATTTTGTACGAATGCGTTCAGATAATCGTAGGCACGATGATTTACATCAGAAACGTCGCCTCCTATCCCAACACCTACATTTGCGCAATCTTCCCCTTTTGGAAATATCCAGGCATATCCCTTTGGTGCGGTGTCGTGTCCAAAGAAAATTTCACAATAGTCCCTGTTGAATTCGATGTCGCACATAAGGAACTGTGCACATGTTGCCACGTCAGCCAAACGCAATGTCGTGTCAATACCTCCCCTCCTACCTACCCTTGATTCCACACCATCCGCGCCAACAACGACATCCGCAAAAAAGTGAATATCTTCATCAGCAGTTCTTGCATACACGCCCTTTGCACACCCATCCTCACAAACAAGACCATAAGCTTGAGTTTTTACTCTTACTTCCACACCTGCTCGCGCAGCCTCCTGTGCCAGGAACTTATCAAACAGCTTTCTTTCAAGCACATATCCCGCTTCTTCCGCATCTTCCGCCGATAAAATCACCTTCGTACCATCAGGGCCATATGTAATAGTTCCCTTAAACACCGCACATACCCATCGGGGATCAATCTCAACGAACCGCTCTATTTCTTTACTTACGGCCTCAGCGCATTTCACCGGCACGCCTATTTCTGGATTCCTCTCAATTAAAAGAACGTCTAATCCGCGCTCTGCCGCGGTATTCGCAGTTACGCTGCCGGCAGGTCCCGCTCCTACTACTACAACATCGTATTTCTCCTTTTTCATGATGCCTACATATTAATATTTAGAAAACTTTATATAACCCTTTATAAATGATGTAAAATAGGAGAAAATAATAAAAAATGGGAAAAGCGGAAGAAGTGGCAAAGGCAAAGCCACAACATTGGATGAACCGTTTCATAGAGAGGTTAAATAGCGAAGAAGGTATGTTAGCAGAAGAGATATTCGAAGAAGAAAACGCACGGCGTGCCAAAGAAGGTTTACCTTTACTAAAGTTCAATTCAATAGGGCGTACGTTAAACACCTTTGGTTATCCGAAAGCAGGTACTAAGCATGAGCGTTTAGTACAGGTTAAACCAACGCACATAGAGACCATTATAAATGACATAAAGCGGAAAGTAGAGAAACTTACTGAACTCATCAAGGAAGAGAAAGTATCTCACGTGGAAGAGGAGTTTATCTGGCTATTTGTAGAAGACTATCCAGAGTCACAAATAGCGGATATGTTGCAATTGGACAAAAAGCAACTGGGAGAAATTAAGAAGAAGTTGCATCTGAGCTAATATTCTTCTCCCTTCCCTTTTTGAGATTAATAAGATAATCCAGCTCTTCAGGCTTCGCCTCGCTGAAATCCGCATAGCCCTCCTCCTTGATGAAATCTATGACCTTCTTCGCGGGATCTTCCCTCACAACCACCGTTGAAAATCCCTTTTCACTTCCTACACTACCTATGCTTGCATCGCTTTCCACCGCAGTGAAATCAGTACAAACGTTGCAACCACTTGCAACTATCTCATCCACTTCTTTTATCTTAAATTTTACTTTTTCACCATCACTCATCGTGGCGATGAACTTACCCTTGATTATGTTAGTTTTAATGAGCTTCGAGAAATCAACTCCTTTCTCTTCTAAGAAATTCCTAATATCCCCGTAATGGAAATTCTCGGTGCAGAACAGACCCACAACGAGTTTTACGCGCTCACGGAAAATAGGATACTCCTGCTGCAGTTTCCTGACGCCCGAAACGATGCAGGGCGTTCCGACAATACCCACACCTCGCTCCGTGAACCTCACCGCTTCCCTCAATGCGGGCAGTACATCCGCGAACGTGTATTTCGTGCCTCCGAGCGTGGTAATCGCAAGCTGTTCGGGTTCTCGCACGTGGAACATCTCGGGTGCCCATTTCTCGTCCCTGCCCACGAACAAACCGCGGTCTATCATACCCATCTCAATTGCAGAAACCAGAAGTTCCGTTACCATCGCGCCGTCCTGTCCCGCGAACCGCTTTGACCGGCCGGCGATAAAATCTATATAATCGCCCAAGCCGCTTTTTGGCTCGTAAACAAACCTCGGGCATACGCGTACACAAGCACCGCAGTCGAGGCATTTATCCTCATAATCCGGGAAATCTACTTTATTTCCTACTACTGTTATTCCTCCGGGGCATATCGCTGCGCATGTCAAACACCGGCTGCATAAGTTCGTATCTATAACCTTAGCCTTTAAATTCTCAAAATACAACTTGTCCTTTAACGGTTTCTCAGGAACCGCTACTTCCCATTCCGATTGCCCTATTGCTGTTGCCATTTTTTATACTATTAGGATGAGGATTATATAAGATTTTCGATTTTTTTACGCACCTTTCATTACTTCCCGCATAGCCAGCAAGTCCAGCTTCTATTGTGGTCTTATCATCCTTCTCGTGGGGTCAACAAAAAGTACATGAAAAGAGAATCAAAGGAAACCGCAAAGACATGGCATAAATGCAACTCCTTCGTCAAGTCTATGAAAAAATTGAAGAGTTCGTATATAACATCAATTGTTTCAATCCCAAAAACCCCGGTCAAAATTCATTTCCGGTTTTAACTTAAGAATTTAAGAGTAGAGTGACATAACTTACCTTCCTTTTCTTATTGCCTATTAAAGCGATTTTTTAGAATCGAATCACCCATCTCACTGGATACGCTGGATAATGGTCTTGTTCTTACTGTTCTGTGGTATTCCGCAGAAAACGGTTGCTTCTGTAACTAATTACTCAGATAGACAGGTCAGGAACATCAGAGATCAATTTGAGAACTCAAATGGTGATTTTCCGCAGGAAGGGAAGGGAAGAAGAGAGGGCGAAAGAAGAAGATAAAATCTTGACGAATCAGGGTTTCTTAAGAGCGGTGAGAACTCGGTGGGCGCGAAGCGGCAATACTGTGGCAGATTTGGGAAGGTAGACAACTGTCAGGTGGGCGTATTCCTGGGATACGCATTCCATAGCTATCGGACGCTGATAGACAAGCGGCTCTACCTTCCCGAGGATTGGGCAAATGACCCCAATCGGAGAGAGCAGTGTAGCGTTCCCGATAGTGTCACGTTCAAGACGAAAGCTGAGTTGGGCTGGGAAATGCTTTTAAATGCAAGGAAGGGAGATCTTCTCTTTGCATGGGTAGGGATGGACTGCTTCTATGGGCAACAGCCGTGGTTCCTCGACATAAGCGAGGTCCTCATCCTACACGGAAGCAACTCGTTGAGGGCGAGCCTGAGCCAATCGAAGTGCGGAAGATCGCGGAAGAGCTTTCAGATGCTGCATGGAGTCATATTTTCCTGAGATATACCGAAAGGAAAGAGCTATGATAAATCTCCGATGCTGACGATACAGGATGTTAGAGAGATTCTGGAGGTGATATTGCCAAAAAGAAGGATAACGAATCGAGATAACCTGGATATCATTAAGGAGAAGCATAAAGCGAGGGAATCCGCAAGGAGGTCGCATCATAAGAAGAATAGCAAGGCATAGCGGTTGTTTCCGTCGGATTTCGCACCTTTTTTAGGTAATTAGTGTAAACTATCGCCAAATTTTGGCTTTTACGCCCTTTCATTGATTTAAAAAATGCCCTTTTATACTCAGGAGCCGATAATAATAATAATAATAATAATACTACTATAGCTAAAAGATAAAGGAGGTGTTGAGAGAAGCAAAAAACAATTGAGGTTGTCTATGAAAGGGGTATGTTTATAGACTTGAACATGCAAGTTTTTAAGGATTCTTATCTATTCAGCAACATATACGGGTTGCTTCCAAACGATGCCTTAATCGCAGCAACATGTGAGGGTCTTTCCTGATGTTTGAAAAAGAGAATCAAAAACACCTGCATCCGCATTCACATTTATTTAGTGAACGAAAAAACTTTATACCTCGACTTATCTCCTGGAACATGACCTTTCGCTGTAATTTGCGGTGTCCGCACTGTTACATAGATGCAGGAGAACGAGCAGGGAAAAGGGAATTAAGTACGGAAGAGGGGAAGGCGCTCATAGACCAGATAGCGGAAGTAAGCAAACCTATTTTGATACTGAGTGGTGGAGAACCACTGCTCCGTGATGACGTTTTTGAACTCGCCCGGTACGCAACTGAGAAGGGTTTAATCGTGACGATGGGCACCAATGGCACGCTGATAACCGATTCCGTTGCGAAGGAACTAAAATCCAGCGGTGTAAAAGCAGATGCCGTCAGTATTGATTCAGCAGTTCCCGACCGTCATGACGCCTTTCGTAGCGTGAAGGGTGCATGGGAACGAGCATTAGACGGGATTGACACATGCATAGAAAATGGCATAGGCGTTCAGGTAAGCACCACCGTGACACAGCAGAACTATGATGAAATTGACGACATAATGGCAAGCGCAAAATATGACCATGCGGTTAGACCTGTATGCGCACCTCAATTTATGCGAATCGCATCACAAAAGGGCTTGAATATAGACCAGTGGACACGCGGATGCATTGCAGGGCTCGCTTATTGCCGCATATACCCCACGGGTGAAGTAACACCGTGCCCTTATCTGCCCGTAAAAGTGGGTAACATTCGAGAAACGCCGTTCGAAGAGATATGGTTCGGGTCGCCCATATTAAATGCTATGCGTGACTTCGACCGCTTAAAAGGCAAGTGCGGAGCCTGTGAATACCGGGATATTTGTGGCGGGTGTCGTGCACGAGCTTATGGCTTAACGAGTTTCGTGGATGTCTGTGGTGGTCTGCAGGAGCCCGGGGAATTAAAAGGCGACTATTTAGCTGAGGAACCGTGGTGCCCATACACTCCAGGGGGAGAAAAAAATCCTAAATCCTAAGCAACATCTTTTCTTTTTAGAAAAAAGAAAACCTGTG
>JAGXOR010000061.1 GCA_023659785.1 Methanomicrobia archaeon LH_S13 | reverse complement strand
TAATACTATCAAATAATAGAAAAATGGACAAAAAGTTCATATTTTGTCATCATACAAACAAATACAATTTAACTTATTCATATCGGCAATCCCAACCATTCAAACATTCCTACCATCTTCAATGCTACATAAAACATCACAGCGATAAAAATGTATCTTAGCTGCCTTGCAGGAAACTTATGAGCAGTTCTCGCGCCTATCTGAGCTACTGGTATGCTTGTCATTGCCAGACAAGCCCACACAAGCAGGTTGACGTATCCGATGGAAAAGGGAGGTAGATTTGGAACAGAGAGCCCATTTATTAAATAGCCAATAGAACCTGCAATGCTCGTAAATATCATCATTGATAGCGATGTGCCAATTGCGTGATGCATCTTAAATTTTAAAGCAATTGCGAGCACAGGAACCGTGATAACCCCACCACCGAGTCCAAGCATCCCGCAGATAATGCCGATAGGGAACCCCCAGCAAGCCCAGAGCAAAGGCTCTGTTTTTGGCTCTTCTTCTATCTTTGGTGGTTTCCATGTCAACATCCTTAAAGCGCCAAGCCCGACTACGAGTCCAAATGCAGGCATTAATATCTCTTCGCTGAGAAGTTGTGAAGTAATTGTCGAGCCTACAAGTGTACCTATCGCTCCACAGGCACCCAGGACAATCCCTGCCTTCCACCATACCGCTTCCTTTTTTGTATGCGTCCATGCTCCGCTGATTGCTGTTGGAAACACGACAAGAAGGTTAGAGCCAAATGCGAGCTTTATTGCCATAGTAGGTGAAAAACCCATTGTAGTAAATACAAAGAAAGTCACGGGAACCATAATAAAGCATCCACCGACACCGAGCAGTCCTTCGGCAAATCCAACTCCTATTCCTGTCAATGCTAAAATGATTATTAAAGTTATAAGTTCCATGATTCTCTCCTTCTTGGATTTATTTTAATTTTTTAGTAAAGGTTTTTGCTTGCAAAAAAGTTTTAGCACAGGTTCTTCCTTTAGAAAGAAAGTGTTGTGTAATGGAAATCGTAGTGCTGAGATTAGGACACCGCCCGGAACGCGATAAACGAATAACCACGCATGTAGGATTAGTTGCGAGGGCTTTGGGAGCCAAAGGCATGCTACTCGCTTCTGAGGATAAAGGCGTGGAGATAAGAATAAAAGAAGTAACGAAGCGGTGGGATGGCGACTTCTTTGTTCAAACAGGTGTGAAATGGCGTGAAGAGCTAAAGAAATGGAAGCAAACTCGCGGGAAAGTGTGTCATCTCACGATGTATGGTGAGAACATCCTTGATGTAATAGATGAAATAAGGGAAGAAGCGAAAAGGGAAAAAGCTCGTATAATGGTCGTAGTAGGTGCAGAGAAAGTGCCATACGATGTTTTCGAAGTCGCAGACTGGAACATCGCGGTTACGAGTCAACCACATTCGGAAATAGCAGCACTCGCATTATTTCTCGATTATTTACAACAAGGTAAAGAACTAAAAACTAAATTTGAACATGCAAAGCTGGAAATAGTGCCAAGGAGAAGAGGAAAAGAAGTAAGAATAAGGGAATAGGTATCTGCTCAGTCGGATTCCAGCATCACCCATTTGTTTTTCCCTTCCCATATTCTTAGCGAATATAGAGTCACACCCAGATTTGAATTTTTCAACTCCTTCTCCAACTTCTCCCTTAGAAACAGAGCTATATTCTCACTTGTGGGATACGAGATTATCTCATTTAAGAACTTGTGGTCTACGAGTTCAAGCACTTCTTCTACCACTGCCTTCATTTCCGAGAAATCTGCCACGCACTCGGTATCTTCCTTCTTCTCTCCTTCCACCACCACATCTACCCTATATGTGTGCCCATGCAGATTCTTGCATTTCCCTAAATGTCTTGGCAGCGAATGCGCCGCGCTAAAATCTGCTGTTATTCCTAATTTCATCTTAATCGCTGATATTATTCATCTCTGAAACTATCTTGTTTAAATTTAAATAAAAAGAAACCTCTGATAAAATAAAATATACAATGGCAATAGGGAAGAAAACAAAGGGCAGGAAGCTCAGGCTTAGCAAGGCGAATAAGCAAAACAGAAGAGTCCCGGCGTGGATAATGGTAAAAACAAACCGAAAGGTAACCACCCATCCAAAAAGAAGGCTTTGGAGGCGGACAAAGCTAAAGGAGTAAAGAGGAGAGGAAATCATGGGAGAAGAAATAGGAGTAGGGGGAGAACGTATTTATACCATACCATTGAGGAAAGTGAAAAAGGCACCGAGGTGGAAGAGAAGCAACCGCGCAATGACAGTGATACTGGAATATCTGATGCAACATACAAAATCCGAGGATATTATTATAGATGCGGCAATAAACGAAAAGGTGTGGGAGCGAGGCTCGCAGAAGCCACCTTCCAAGATAAGAGTAAGGATAAAAGAGGAAGAAGATATAATCAGGGCTGAGCTTGTGGAATAAATAAAGTGACGAGAAAAAGGAGAGGTAAAGAAGGCAAAGAGATAAGGCGAACATTCAGTGTTGATGGCAGCGCGTATATAGGAGTTTTTGCAACTTGCACCGAGCATGTGCTTCTTTTGCCTTCTCATATATCTGATGGATTAGCAGCGGAAATGGAGCGTGCATTGAAGGTAAAAGCAATAAGAACTTCGGTAGCTGAAACGTCTTTAATTGGCTGTTTAGCTGTTGGAAACTCAAATGGTTTTATCCTTTCCCCTTACACGCTGGATAGCGAGATACGGCGAGTAGAGGAATCTGCACGAAAAGAAGGGTTAAAGGAAAAAGTTATCCGACTGCCTGATCGCGATAGGATGAACGCTGTTGGGAATATCATACTCGCAAACGATACGGTTGCGCTGGTTCATCCGTGGTTATCGGAGCCCACTGTGGAAGTGATAAAGGAAACTCTCGATGTAAAGGCCTACAAGGGTACGATAGGCGGACTGAAAACTGTGGGGATGGCTGCGGTAGCGACAAATAAAGGTATTTTAGCGCATAAGAATGCCACTGAGCGGGAATTAAAATTCCTGGAAGACATTTTCGACCTGCCCGTAGAGATAGGCAGCGTTAATTTTGGCGTTCCTTTAATAGGTGCTGCTTTACTCGCTAACACAAGAGGATACGCTGCCGGAGCTGAGATAACAGGTGCGGAGTTGGGAAGAATAGAGGATGCGTTAAGGGTTTAAACCACAAAATTACGCAGATTTTTTGGGTAAAGCTTTTTGCTTGCAAAGAGGTTTATGCGTCGACCGGGATTTGAACCCGGGCAGTGGGCTATCTTCCCTCTTCTTTTTGATCTATCTTTTTTCTAAAATGTTTGGTTGGAAGGCCCAAGTCATACCTCTAGACCATCGACGCTTTTTGTATTTGTAGTTATTTTAATCTTAATCTTAAATCTTTTTTCTTTTTATTATATTAAAGAAAAAGTTTTGCGGAGGTTGCCAAGAGGACAAAGGCGTGAGGTTCAGGGCCTCATCCTGAAGGGGTTCGGGAGTTCGAATCTCCCCCTCCGCATACCTTTACCGGTAAATTTTTATAGCGAGAGCGACCTTATCCACTCGCCCCTCGCCTCTCTCGTTGTGCCCACAACCAACCGTGTCTCATGTTTTGTGCGCTCCATTACCCCACGAGCTTCTATTTTTTCCCCCTCTAATGCCTGCCCGGTATAAGTATGAGTAAAAGAAAGAACCTTGTCTACTTCTGGATGTTCTACTTCATATATCGCAGGACTATCAAAGGAGAAAGATACGTCTTTTACTTCTGCTGTTATCTCGGTATAACCAACTATCTCTCCTTTTTCATAATTCCTCATATCTAATTTCTTTATTTCATCCCAATCTCGCGTGTATAAAATATCAAGGTAGGTGCTGCCGATTACAGCTCTATTTTTCTTCCTCCTTTCGTGTGCGACGAAATCCCTGTAACTCAACTCAGGCTTCCTTTTGTCGTAAATCTGTTTCCACACCTCCTCTGTTATCTCTTGAATAATACCCTGGGCTTTCGCATCTTTTATAACCTCTCTCGCGAGGTTAAAATTCTTCAGTCCATAAACAACAAAATCGAAGTCCGATTTTTCACCGTTAAGACCGCATAAAAATGAGCCAGTGATCCCTGTGCTGTCCTTTGAGATATGTTTTCCAAAGAGTTCATAAATAGTTCTGACGCGCTCTTCTCGCTCAGCAATTAGCGGAAGACGCACCGCGGGTCGCAGTATTTCTTTTATATCCTCTTTTGGAACCACATGCACGTCTTTTACATATTGTGGACGATGTCTCCTCAGGAAATCATAAGACTCGTAGAAATCCAATTTCCTGTATCTTCCCTTTTCCGAGACTCTATCTCCCCTTTCATCAGGGATATATCGCAAGAGGCATTTCACATTCCCCTCTCCCAGGTCATAGCTGACCACGGAAAAAATCCAATCCTGCGTGGTTATCACAAAATCCCTTAGCCGAGTTAACATGCTGTGTTTCATATTGCAAATATCTTTTATATAAGAGAAGAATAAATATAGAGAATAAAATGAAGCTTCTATTGAGAAGGTTCTCGACACATTTACATGATACGCCGTATACTGCTGAGGTAATCCTGGAAACCGGTGCGAAGATAAACATAGACAGGGCGAATGTAGATGCAGTGCGGGCTGATCTCATCATTGACGTCCCAAAGGATAAAGTGGAGCGTGTTGCTGAACTTTTCAGGGAGAAAGGACTTGAAGTAAAGAAATTAATGAAGTTAATTGCGTGGGATGAGACGCGATGTGTTCATTGTGGTGCTTGCATTTCTGTTTGCCCAACTGGCGTATTCAAGTTCGATTCTTCGTGGAATATATGTGTGGATGATGAGAAATGTGTTCGGTGTGAGGTGTGCGTAAAAGCATGTCCTCTTGGCGCTTTAGCATGTGTAGAATGAAATGAAAAAAGTAGGCATTGCCGATACCACATTCGCAAGATATGATATGGGTGCAGCGGCAATAGACGAACTGAAGAAGAACGCATCGGTGAAGATAGAAAGGTACACAGTCCCGGGTATAAAGGACTTGCCAGTGGCATCGAAGAAGCTGATAGAAGAGAAAGAGTGCGACATAGTAATGGCATTGGGCATGCCCGGACCGGAAGATATAGACAAGCAATGTGCATACGAAGCATCACTTGGAATTATAGCTGCACAGCTTCTCACTTCTAAACACATAATAGAGGTTTTTGTATATGAAGACGAAGTAGAGACTGAGAAGAGGCTTGCGTGGCTTGCGGACCGCCGTGCGAGGGAGCACGCACAGAACGTGATAAAACTGCTTTTCAAGCCTGAAGAACTGAAACGCGAAGCGGGAATGGGAGAAAGGGAAGGGTTTGAAGATGTGGGTCCTTTAAAGCCATAAATGCAGGTATAAATTCTAAGCACTAAACTCGAAATTTAAATATAAACGAAAAATACAAAAAGAATAATAATAATAATAAATAATCTCGTGATAATCAGTGTAATCTGGGGGGTTATAAACCGAGAGGGGAAAAATGGAAAAAGAAGAAATAAAACTGGGTTTTGTCGTCTCAGAGTTCCACCGCGACATCACCCATCAGATGGAAATACAGGGGAGGGAACATGCGGAGTTTCTCGGTGCGAAAGTCACTCGCACTTTATACACGCCGGGAACCTTTGACATGCCTTTGGCAGTGAAAAAGATGGTAAGTGAGAAAGATAAAGAGAAAGAAGTAGATGCCGTGGTTACCCTGGGTTGCATAATAGAAGGAGCGACCAAACATGACGAAATGGTAGCCTCGCAGCTCACGAGGAAGATAATGGACCTTTCGCTGGAGTATGGAAAGCCTGTGACTCTGGGCGTCTCAGGACCTGGTATGACGAGATTAGAAGCGCAGGAGCGAATAGATTATGCAAAAAGAGGGGTAGAAGCTGCGGTGAAGATGGTGAAGCGTTTAGCGGATTAGTGGCAAAGGACTAAGCGGCTGAAGTGAAAAAGAAGGATTAACGATGAAGAGTTTTAAGGAATTAAAAGAAGGGGCAAAAAGGGATTGAACTTGTAGCGATGGTCTATAAGATCACCGCTTCAATTCCTGATGAGGAGAAATATGGTTTGAGAGCACAGATGAGAAGGGCTGCGGTTTCTATTCCATCTAATATTGCAGAAGGGCATTTGCGAAAAACAGCAAAAGATTTTAGACAATTTCTATCCATTGCTCGGGGTTCTTATGCAGGGTTGGAGACACAAATAATTATCGCACATAAATTGGGTTTTGTCCAAGACGGCGACTTTAATAAATTATCTCCGAAGGTAGGTAGAAGAACTATCAAAAATGCTCTCATCCTTCTACTCTAAAATAAATTCTAAACCACCAACACGCTAAACCTCTAAACCTCTAAATAAACCTCGCCGGTATTTTCTGATTCCGTATTAAATCTTCAATGCTTTCCCTCGACCTTATTAAATCCGCTTTTCCATTACAGACCAGCACTTCCGCACATCTCGGTCGTCCGTTATACTGCGAACTCATTGAGAATCCATAAGCTCCCGTATCCAATATTGCAACTAAATCGCCTCGCTCCACTTTAGGAAGTATTCTATCCTTCGCCATTATGTCTCCTGATTCGCATACGTTCCCAACAACGGTGTACAACTCCGAAGCACGCTCAGTTACCTTGTTCGCCACCACCACTTCGTGATACGCATCATACATAACAGGTCTTATCAGCAGATTAAATCCGGCATCTATCGCCACGAATTTTTTATTTGCTCGCTTAACTGCGTTTACGCGGCTCAGCAGTATTGTACTTGCGCCCACGATAGACCTGCCGGGCTCAAGCACGAGTTTCAAGGATATGCCCAAATCCCGTATTTTCTTTTCAAAAAGGGGCAATATCAGTTCTGCAAGGTCTTTTGGCGTGGGTGCTGTCGCTTTTTCCTCCTGCCTGTATCCTATTCCAAGCCCTCCGCCGAGGTCAACAAATTTGAGTTTTATTTTCATGCCTCGTTCGTACACCCTCTCGACAAGAGCCATCATCTTTTCCGTCGCTTCACCGAACACGGTTATGTCCAGGATTTGCGAACCTATATGGCAGTGCAAACCAGCAAGTAAGACGTTCGGCATCTTTTCCGCTTCTTCACACACGGGAATCACATCGTGAAAAGGAATGCCAAATTTCGATTCTTTCAAACCCGTTGCGATTTTCGGGTGTACGTCCGGCGACACGTCAGGGTTCACGCGTATCGCTATTTCCACTTCTCTGCCCAGCTTGTTTGCTACCGCCGATAAAGCTTGCAATTCGTCAACGGAATCCACAGATACTCGTACACCCGATTCCACCGCCTCTTTCAAGTCATCATCGCTTTTCGAGTTCCCGTTGAACAATATCTTTTCCGCAGGTATGCCCGCCAGCTTCGTAAGCTCGAGTTCACCAGCAGAGAACACATCAGCACCTGCACCTTCACTCGCTAATATTTTCAGCAATGCCAGATTTCCGTTCGCTTTTACCGCATAATATATGTCCGTATCAGTCATTGCAAAAGCTTCTTTATAGCTCTTGAAATTGTTTCTCAGCTTATTCTCGTCTGTTACGTAAAGCGGCGTGCCATATCTCTCCGCCAGTTCTACTACGTCCACGCCGGCGAAGAGCAAATGATTGTTCTCTTCTTTTGTCATGTTCTCCTCAGTATTTTTATGATGACAAAATATGAACTTTTTGTCCATTTTTCTATTATTTGATAGTA
>JAGXOR010000060.1 GCA_023659785.1 Methanomicrobia archaeon LH_S13 | reverse complement strand
ATACTATCAAATAATAGAAAAATGGACAAAAAGTTCATATTTTGTCACCATATCTTATTCATTCAGCAATTTTAAATATCACTTCTGCAAACTCGGCAATCCGTTCCAGAGCTTCCTTTATTATTGCCATCTCGAGGCTGTTGTACTTATGCACAACTGCATTTCTTATGCCATTGAACTCTTTTAACAGCTCACCTTCTTTTAATGCGATTACATTTCTCTGTATTAATTTTTCTATGTTCGTGTAGTCATCCCCTACAACTAACCCTGCATCCTTTACTTTCATCGCTATAATATCCATTCCGGACTCAATGCATATCTGCAAAGAATAAAGAAATGCTCTTTCTGTTACTTCGTCCTTTATCTCGTGGCTGTTTATGAATTCTAATTCCCTTTCCAAAATCTCAATCTTCTCAAGGTATCTTTCACTCATTTCTCACCCCCCCCATCCATGCCCTTCTCTGGTTTATCATTTCCAACACGCTTCTAAACTGGTTGCTTTTTATCCGGTATTCCATATCTTTCCATTCCTTTCTGAACCGGTAAAAGTAGTAAGAGAGTTCCACTTCATCACCTATGATAACTTGATGATTATGGATAATATCCATTTTTATGTGCAACGGTAAATCCTCGAATATTTTTATGTCGTATTTATCGCCAACTCGTTCAAATAACCTGAAAAGCACGCTCCTAGTGCTTGGTCTCACCAGCGCAATGTCTATATCTGACCTCGTGGTTAGCTCGCCTTTCACCGCTGAGCCGAATAGGAGTACGCCTTCTACTTCGTCTCTTATGAATTCGAATTCCTTTTTTAGTTCTGAAAGTTCCATATTCTATATTCGTAAAGTATAGTTTACTCACATAAATAACTTAGTCCTATTTACCAAAACTCACAGAAGGCAAGGCTTGCTCCAAATGAAATAGTCCTTATATATATATCCTGCTTTTGTTATAGTATAGTGGAAAATCAATTCAAAGAGAAAGTTAACGATTGACTTCTTTTTCTCAAATAGATCGTGTATGAAGCTGATGGGTTCACTCGAATCAATAAGAAAATACGTACATCGTCAAGTCAAGCTCATACTGGGATTCAATAACGCATACCGCTTGGACGAAGAGCTGCGAAAAGCCTATCAGGCGATCATTCAGTGGATGAAAATCATCGGGTTCAGGGATGTGATGCTGAAAACAAAGGAATACGAGCCGAAAGGTCGTGTCCCCCTTTTATCGATTTGAAAGAGAAGATGTAACAAATTATGCCACGCGAATTTTATATTTATAATGCCACTTGAACAATATAAAATGCACATGCATGCTCTGGCAAACGGATTGAAAAATAAGAGAGCTTACGCTAAACAGACCTATCGCACCCTGCGTATTCCTGATATTCACCTGCTACGGAGGTGTTTTAAACCGAAATAACTCTTCTAATGTCCAGATGTGGTCCGAGAGGTTAGCAGCTAGCTACAGGTGTTCTTTCTTGACGTCGGTAACATCCTCCCCCTCTCGATACTTAACGACCTGCCCATATTTCAGGTCAGGTAGTGGCACTTTCTTTGGGTTAGGGGGTCTTCCCGTCCTTTGTATTCTGGCTGCTCTTCAACGCCATAGACCTCGACCAGTGTGATTTTGTATGCGTCCCAGTCGTCAGTGGTAAAAATCGGAAGCTCAGTTCTGCTTGCCATAGTGTTCCTTTAGCACGATATTCCCCTTCCCTTTCTTTCCGTAATCCGGGCACGCCTCGTTTGGACAAAAGAATTCGTCTATGTTTACTTCTCCCATTTCGCCAATCCTTTAATGTCCTATGGAAATAAGGGTTATATCTACTTTTCTGCGAAATTAGGACACGACCGCTATTTGCGTCAGTAGTAATATAGTTAACTGAAATGTACCGAAATGTTTAAATCTCATAACCTACCTCAATATCCTCAAAATGAAGGGGTATTTCTCGCTTCGCCGCTTCTACGGAATCCGCTGCATGTATTATGTTTCGCCGCACGTCTATTCCGTAGTCCCCTCTTATGGTTCTCGGCTTCGCTTGTGCCGGATCAGTAAACCCTATCATTTCCCTCGACACAGCAATTGCATTTTCTCCTTCTATCACCATTGATACCGCTGGGGCTGAGGACATGTAGGCAACAATATCCTCGAAAAAGTCCTTTCCCCGATGTTCCTCATATTGCTTTTCTGCCTGTTCTCTACTCATCTGCGAAAGCTTCAGCGCCACTATCTTAAATCCATTCCTTTCAAATCTCCCTATTATTTCTCCTATTAGACCCCGCTCCACGCCTTCGGGCTTTATCATCAAAAAAGTTCTCTCTTTTTTCATCTTTATTCTCTTTTTTATTATATTAATAATAAAAAGAATAGGGACAATTTTCTCTTTTAGCACAGGTTTTGAAAAAGTGTAATTATGAATATAAACATCCCACGTGTGCTAATTGCAGGGGACAGAAGCTCCGCAGGTAAGACTACCGTGTGTATAGGGCTATCGGGTACTTTACGAGTACGAGGATTTGAGGTACAGAGTTTCAAGGTTGGACTCGACTACATAGACCCCGGGTTTCATACATTGGTCTCAGGCAGACCATCAAGGAATCTGGACGGTTTTTTGATGCTCCCTGAGGTAGTAAAGGAGATATTTGTAAGAGGCTGTGAGGGAGCGGATATTGCAGTAATAGAAGGTGTGAGGGGGCTTTACGAAGGGTTGAATTATTCCGATGACGTAGGAAGCACTGCGCAGATAGCAAAGATTCTACACTGCCCGGTTATACTTGTGGTTGATGCCGGAAGCATCACGAGAAGCGTTGCCGCACTGGTTAACGGGTATGAAAGTTTTGACCCCGAAGTGCAGCTTTCTGGTGTTATTTTAAACAATATCGGAAGCGAGAGACATGGAGAGAAGGCGGAGCTCGCGGTGGAGAAGTATAGTGGAGTAAAAGTTATCGGTAAAATTCCTCGTAGAAGCGACCTGGGAATCTCTATGCGGCACCTTGGTTTGATTACCGCTACGGAATGTAAAAATAGATGGAATGAGTTCAACAGCGTTTTGAACGAGATAAATAAGTCTGTGGAGGAGAATGTTGATATAAAGGTGCTTTTGGCTATGGTAAAGTCCGCTTCTCGCATAGAGGAGGCAGATTCAAAGATTTTTACTGAAAAGAGGGACAGGGGTAAAGAATTAAAAGTCAGGATTGCAGTGGCTTTTGACGAGGCGTTCAATTTTTACTATCAGGACACGTTGGATTTACTTTCTTTAGAAGGCACAGAGCTCGTGTATTTCAGTCCGATAAGGGATAAAAAGCTTCCTGAAGGAGTGGATGCAGTTTATATTGGTGGTGGTTTTCCCGAGATTTATGGCGAGGAACTTTCATCGAATACGCAAATGCTCGATGCAGTAAAAGACTTTTACGATAGATATGGGGTTATATATGCGGAATGCGGTGGATTGATGTATTTGATGGAACAACTTGAATATACGCCCTTACAGGACTTGCCGGGTCGTAAGACAGAACTGCACAGAGGCGGTAGTTTTGAAATGTGCGGTGTGATAAAAGGGTTGGTGAGATTTGGAGAAAAGAGAGTCGTGAACTATGTGGAGGGTGAATTTCGGAAAGATTGTATTTTAGGTAAAAAAGGAAACAGGTTTAAGGGGCATGAATTCCATCATTCCGAAATAATACTCAAAGAAAACGTTGATTTTGCATATAAAATGCTGAGAGGAGAGGGTATAAAAGATGGAATGGATGGTATTGTTTCAAAGAACTGCCTTGCTTCTTTCGCCCATCTGCATGCCGCTTCTTATACAGGGTTTGCTGAAAATTTTGTTCGCAGTGCAAGCGCATATCAGTAACTGCTCAATATTCGCTGGATTGTATTTGCTCAATAAAAGTAAAGTGGAAATTATGCATCCCTGCCCAGTTCAGATTTTGCGTCCTGAAGAATTTCTTTTTATGCTCCTTCACCTCCTCTATTCTTACCTGCCTCTTCTCCATTACATATTTGATTTTTACAGGAAGCCAATTGTATGCATCCGTGTTTGAAAACGCGCCAGATACTAAAAGAGTCCCCCCATCATTCACAAAATCTTTTATGAGCACGCTATTTGCTCTGAGCACTTTTAGCATTCTTAGCATTCCTGAATATAACTCATTTCCAAATCCTGCTGGCACTATAATCAACTTATAGTAGGTGAAAGAAAAGAAAGGAGCTGATAATGTATTTGGCATTACTATTACTGTCTCGCAAGTAATCCCTCTATCGAGAAGATACTCCCTAAATAGGGTGTCTTTATCCCATAACAATGCTATTTCCATCTCTTTTTCTTTAACACCACTATATCAGGTCTCGGAGGCGCTTTAGACTCTGCAAACTCTCTTTTACACCGCTCACACAATTCCCTTGCGGTAAGTGTAACCACCTCTTCGCTTCCTGGTAGGTTTCTCGCATACACAAACTCCGGCTCTACACCAACGGATTTACTTATTTCTTCCATTATCGCGCTTATTTTCTCCCTGAACACATCTACATCGTCATATTGCAATCCTCGAAGGTCCACTGCGAAACCTACACAGCCGCACACCATCCCGAATACCTTCGCTTCCGGCACGAATATGTTTCCTACCAGATTTCTCAGTTCTTCTTCTAATTTTCTCCTACCTTCACTTATTTCCTTCTTCACTTTTTTATCTCCCTCAAAACCTTACTCGTTAGGTCATCGCAATAGTGGCATTCATCGCATATCTTATTGCAGCCCTTCCACTGTTTTATGCATCCATCCAGAAGTTCGTTATCCACATAAAATACATATCTGAGTTCCGATGGGCAATCGAGGAGTTCAAGCAGGTTTCCTTTAAATGACTGCCGGGAGTATGCCGTCATGCAATTTATTATCCAGTTCACCGTATTAGCACGACCAGAAATCTTGAAATCCTCAATGCCTATCCTCTCGTATTCCTTCATGTCCTCAGGTCTTATCCACGGAGACCTTATGATCTGCGAGGGGTCACGCACACGGATGGATATGCACTTATCAAAATAGTAGTCGCCAAAGGTATTCAGGGACTGAGTTCTTGCATTCAGAAAAGAAGAACGAGGGGAGGTTATGTGCGAGAAGAGGTTGAAATGCGAATATCGAAACGGGCACTTATAAAGGCAGGCTTCATTTACAATTACTCTGATGTCGCAGTTAACCGCTCTCAGTATTGCTTCTAATGTTTGGAATTCTCTGTTTATATTCGTATCCACTGTGATCCTATCAGCGCCAAGGTCCTCAAAAAATTCAGCACGCTGCGGTGAATCCACATGCGCCACGCACGAAACAACCGTTTCCATCGAAAAATCCCTTAAAAGCTCAATTAGATATGGCTCTGCTACGGTAACGCCGTCAACACCCGCCTTGTTAAGTTCTCCAAAGTACCACTCAAACATCTTATAACCCTCGAAAGTCAGGTGATAACCCCCCAGGCATAATGCATTCATCACGATATTCATCTTTACGTTGTGCTGATGCGCATATTCCGTTTGTTCTTTTATCTCTTCAATAAGCGCTGTATGTAGTGTCGCTCTCCCGCTGCCCAGCACATCAGGAGACCCCGCCATATAAACTTCTTCCACTTCTTTTAAACCCTCTGCTTCTTTTTCTTCCATTATCTCCTTCAGCGCGGAGAAATGCCCCGGATGCGGAACTATTAATCTCATTTGAGATAGGTTAATACCTCCTGTGTACGTTTATCACAATATCCACATTCATTACAGATTTTTTTGCACCTCTTCCATTGCTCTATGCTCCCCTCCAGCTTTTCATTCTCTATGTAAAACATATCTCTGAGCATCTGAGGGCAATCTAAGATTTCAAGCAAGTTCCCTTTGAACGTCCTATGAGAATACGACCTCATACACTCTATTATCCAGTTCACTGCTTTCGTCCTACCGGAAAGCTTGAAGCACGTTATCCCTATCGCTTCATATTCCTTTATATCCTCTGGTCTTATCCATGGCGACTTTATTATCTGCGTGGGGTTTCTCAGACGGATGTTTATGCATTTATCAAAATAGTAGTCGGGTGCGAATAGAGGAGAGCGAGGTTGATTTAAGCTGCTGAGATGCGATGCGAGGTTGTAATGAAAATACCTGAAAGGGCATCTATAAAGACAGCCTTCGTTCACTATCACCCTCACGTCACAGTTAACCGCTTTTACTATCCCTTTTAATAGCTCAAAATGCCGGTTTATGTTTGTGTCCACAGTTATCACATCAGCGCCGAGGTCTTCAAAGAACTTGGCACGTTGTGGCGCATCAACATAAGATAAAACGGATATGGTAGTCTTCATAGGGAAATCACGAAGAAGCTCTACGAGGTACGGCTCTGCCACTATAACACCGTCAACACCTGCTTTATTCAACTCGCTGAAATACCACTCGAACATCTTATAGCCCTCGAAGGTTAGATGATGACCTCCGAGACACGTGGAATTCATTGCGATGTTCATTTTTATGCCGTGTTGATGCGCATATTCAGTTTGTTCTCTTATCTCTTCAATAAGCGGTGCATGCAGTACCCCTCTTCCACTTCCCATCACTTCCAGAGAGCCACCCATGACACCCATGAACACCCCTTCTACTTCTTTCAAATTCTCTGCTTCTTTTACCTCTATTATCTCCTTTAAAGCGGGGAAATGTCCTGGATGCGGAACTATAAATCTCGGCATTACTTTGTTAAAATTATTATTAGTCGGTATTATTTAAATAAAAAAGTAAAAATGTGGATACTGTTATTATCAATGCACGATGGTAGAGAAAACGGTTTTTGGGTTTCAGTATTAAGATGTCGTTAAATAATTCGCCTGCTTCTCCAATTTCATCAACAACTCCTCCTTTACTCGTTTCCAGAACGTGTTCAGAAGGATATTTCACCATGGAACCCCTTTTCTCCCTATTTTAAAGCCAATATAATTTGTAAGCAGATGCAACAAAGGGGTGATAATAATAACCGCAATGATTATCTCCAATGAGAAGGTTTTAACAGACCAATCTCGTGCAAACAGGAACAAAAGCAGCCAGGCACCACCCACGAAGTCCAGTTGATCTACAAGAGGCAAAGAAGCACTCCCTTTTAGCCCCAATCTTCTTTTTATGAAACTTCCAACCATGTCGCCAAGCATTGCACCTGCCGATAAGCAAAATAGAATGACTAAAAAGGCGGGAAAATGTCCAAAAGAAGGCATTTGCAGTTTTATATAGTCGCAAAAGAACAATTGCTGAAAAATGCCAATGCCAAAACCGCATGAGACTCCTTTTAAGAGTCCTTCGTATGTCTTTCCATCACCAAGTAAACGGGTTTTACCCAAAAAGATACCTCTATCTATTGGTATTTTACCTCCAAAAAATGCTGCACTCGCATTTGTTATGTAAGCAGGCAGGATTAGCCATACCGCTCTTAGAAAAAACTCAAGCTCCATACATACCAATACTACCAAACAAAGCCCAAATCCCAATATTACCAATTTTGCAACTTTTTTGTTCATTTCCGCTTTCTATTTTATATTAAATTAATATCCCTTCATAATATGATATGGGCGAAGAGGAGAGAGCAAGGATAAAGAAAGACATAGCACTTTTTGAAGAAGAAAGGAGTTTAAAAAACGGAATGCAAAATTAGTAGTATTGAGATTTTAGATTTTTTTATGATGACAAAATATGAACTTTTTGTCCATTTTTCTATTATTTGATAGTATTAG
>JAGXOR010000005.1 GCA_023659785.1 Methanomicrobia archaeon LH_S13 | reverse complement strand
AGAGTGCTCTACATTGAAAGGGCAAAGGATTTGGGAATTCCCCTTTGGGTAAGTTACCAGTAATTCCAAATTGGCACTGGCAAGGAACTCCCGAAACCCCTCAATTAGCGTATATGCTCTTCAACAAGAAATAGTTTACCCCCGCCTGAGATAATCTGCAGGGTGTTACCGTGATTTACATTGACTTTCGGGATGAAGCCGCATCTGGCGAAACAGAAATAATAGACCTTTCTGCTAAAAATAATTCCCATACTGAAATAGTTGGAGCAAGTGGAGGTTATTCTCAAAAACTCTGCTGTACAAATATATCCTCTGTCCAGACCACAACAGGAACAGGAGATTGTAATACTCTCGGGGCAGGATTTACTGGTTTAATTACTTTGCATCAATTGTTGCATCCATTTATCCAGCGGACAAAAAAGATTTCCGTTTTTTGAACTCCTCCTCTGTCTCGAATTCAAACCGCAGAACCTTATCCTTGAACCACGATATTTCCAGGTTTGACTGATTTATCTTATCACAATACTCTTTAACTTGACTTTGTCAGATTAACATTGATTTTATAAAAGTATTACTAAAGTTTCTTAAGAGCGGTGAGAACTCGGTGGGCGCGAAGCGGCAATACTGTGGCAGATTTGGGAAGGTAGACAACTGTCAGGTGGGCGTATTCCTGGGATACGCATTCCATAGCTATCGGACGCTGATAGACAATCGGAGAGAGCAGTGTAGCGTTCCCGATAGTGTCACGTTCAAGCGGTTGTTTCCGTCGGATTTCGCACCTTTTGTAGGCAATTAGTGTAAACTATCGCCAAATTTTGGCTTTTACGCCCTTTCATCTCTTTCATCTATTACTGAAGAGGTATTAGGGATACCAATACCTATGGAACGCATGTTTTTTGTTATTATGTGGCGTAACACCATGCGAAATCATAGAAGGCTTTTTAGGGTTGCAATTCTAATATAACAAAGTCAAGTTACTACTATTCAGAAATTCCAAACAGAAAAGGGAAAAAATACCCTTTATTATCTGAGCGAACTAACATCATCGTTATTGCTGACGAAGCACACCGTTCTCAGTATAGAACACTTGCAGGAAATGTTCGTCAGGCACTGCCTAATGCATCATTTATCGGGTTTACTGGGACCCCAATAGAACTGGAAGACCGCTCTACGAGGGTTACTTTCGGGGATTATATTAGTGTGTACACGATGAGGCAATCAAGGGAGGATGGAAATACTGTTCCGATATATTATGAAGGAAGGCTGGCTAAGGTCAGTCTGGCCAATGAATTCATTGACGAAGAATTTGAAGATGTTACTGAAGGCGAGGAAGACACCATCAGAGAGAGGTTGAAAAACAGGTGGGCAAGGCTGGAGGCCGTTGTTGGCACCGAATCCAGATTAAAGCAGAGTGCTCAGGATATAGTTGAACACTTCAATAAGCGGGAGATTGAAGGAAAAGCGATAATTGTCAGCATGAGTAGGCGTATCGCAGTAAAAATGTATGAACTTATGAAACAAATACCAAATGCGCCTAAGACAGCCGTGGTGATAACTAAACCCGAAGATTTTGGGCTGCCGAGAATGACAAAACAGGAACAAGAAGATATTAAAGCAAGGTTCAAAGACCCAAACGACCCGTTGAAGTTTGTAATTATTCGTGATATGTGGCTGACAGGCTTTGATGCCCCCTGTCTTCATACTATGTATGTTGACAAGCCAATGCGCGATCATACCCTTATGCAGGCCATTGCGAGGGTGAATCGAGTTTTTAAGAATAAGCCAGGAGGTCTTATTGTAGACTATATTGGTATCGCCGACGACTTAAAGAAATCACTGAGGGTTTACAGTGATGAGGTACGGAATGATTCCATGATCTCGATCGATGATGCAATACGGTCATGCAAGAGAAATATGATATTGTTTGTTCATTCTTTCATGGAATTGATTATACGAATTGGCGAAGTTTAACCCCTGTGGAATTAGCTCGTCTTATGCAGAAAGCCCATAATGCAGTTACAAAAGATGATGAAACGAAAGACAGCTTTCTTAGGCAGTGCACAGCTTTGTCTAAGGCTTTTGCAATGGTAAGCCCTCACAAGGAAGCAAATGACATCAGAGATGATGTTTTGTTCTTTCAAAGTGTCCGAAGAAGTATAAGGAGATACACACCGTCAGCCAGAGACGTATCGGAAGATGTGGATACTGCAATCAAACAGCTAGTTTCAGAGGGCGTTTCATCGGAGGAAGTTACGGATATATTTGGGTTCGTTGAGAAGGAGCGGCCAGAAATTTCTATTCTCGATGATGAGTTTTTGAACGACATCCAGAAGAAAATTGAATACAAAAACCTACAAGTGGAAATGCTTAAGAAATTAATTAACGACGAGATTACTGGTAAAATGAAGAAAAACGTGGTAACATACAGATCTTTCAAGGAGATGTTGGAAAAAACTATTGCACAGTATCAAAACCGTACCATAGAATCTGATGAACAGCTTTTAGATATTGCTAAGAAAGTCGTCAATACCATAAAGCGTAATCTTAGCTTAGTATAGACTGGACAGATCATGAGAACGTTAAGTGCAAAATGAGGGCAAGTGTAAAGCGATTGCTTATGAGAGAAGGTTTCACGCGTGAAGTTTATGAGCCTTTGGTGAGCAGTGGGCACTATAATGGAGCAAGCAATAAGTCTTTATCATGATTATACACCGATGTCGGCTGATTTCTCTTTTTCTATGGGGGTTGGATAGCATGAAAATGGAAACATAATAAACGCTACGAGGAGGTCGAGGAGGGGAAGAGAAAAAAGGTCAATAGGTGGTTAGATAAGCTATAATAGCCCACACTTCGCAAGGAGTAACGAATTTTAACATGATTTGATTGGTTTTCCATTTTAGTATATCTTCACTATCTTTATTTTATATCTCGGCTTCATCCCAAAACTAAGGGATTTTCAGTAGTATACACGAAATCACCTTAAAAAACATCGTCGTCGTATGAATACCCCTTCACACCATATTCCATTGAATTCGCCGCTGCGGCTATTCGTATCAATGCTTCTATTTTATTCCTGTTCTTCGTAGCGGCAGCATCGTAAAATTTATACGCTTCCGGAAGCAAATCTTTCGCAACTTCGTTGCTTCTCCTTTTCACCTTCGCATGAGGGTCTTTCGCTCTACTTCGCCTTTTTATTACCCACTCTCTTTCTATACCAAAAAAAGCGGGTGACTTCCACTTCCCTTCCTCATTTAGGTGCTCCGCGAGAAAAGTAATAAAGGTGATACAATCGGATTTCGGTTTCATTTATGTTATTTATTTATATATAAGGGTAAAAGTTTAATTAATACAGCATATAGATTAGAAGAAAAAGATAGGAGAAGAAGAGAAATGGTAGAGAAAGAGCACATGAATTTGGCAATGATTGGTCATATAGACCACGGGAAGTCAACGATGTTGGGAAGATTGCTGACGGAAACAGGAGTGATAGACCCGCATGTAATAGAGGAATACAGGAAAAAGGTAGAGGCGATAGGAAAAGCGACTTTCGAATATGCGTGGGTGATGGATAGCTTGAAGGATGAAAGAGAGAGGGGCATTACCATAGATGTTGCCCATCAGAGGTTTGATACCAACAAGTATTATTATACGATTGTGGATTGCCCCGGTCACAGGGATTTCGTAAAGAATATGATTACCGGGACATCGCAGGCGGATGCCGCGGTATTAGTAGTGGATGCCAAGGACGGAATAATGGCACAGACAAAGGAGCACGTATTCTTAGCCAGAACCTTGGGAGTAACTCAGCTAGTTATCGCAATAAACAAGATGGACAGGGTGAATTACGATCAGAAGAGGTATGAAGAGCTGAAGAAGGAGCTTTTAGCACTTCTGAAAGTTGTGGGATACAAGGAAGAGAACGTGGTGCTTTTGCCTGTCTCTGCAATTGAGGGCGAAAATGTAACGAAGCGTGGTGATAAACTGAAATGGTTCGATGGATCTACCATATTAGAGGCGTTGGACCTCATGAAAGTGCCGAAGAAGCCGATTGAGCTTCCGCTCAGGGTACCAGTTCAGGATGTGTATTCAATAACAGGTGTTGGCACCGTTCCCGTTGGAAGAGTGGAAACAGGAAGGCTAAAGAAGGGAGATAAGGTCATCTTTAATCCATCGGCAAAGGACAGTGAGGTAAAAACGATAGAGATGCATCATGAAGAGATTCCTGAAGCAAGTCCCGGTGACAACATCGGCTGGAGTGTAAGAGGAATAAACAGGAAAGAGATAAGGAGGGGAGACGTTTGCGGTCATGTAGATAATCCGCCAACGGTTGCAGATGAGTTTACTGCACAGATATTTGTTCTACTGCATCCAAGTGCAATTACCATAGGCTACACCCCGGTTTTCCATTGCCACACTGCTCAGGTTGCATCTACGATAACAGAGATTTCAAAGAAGTTGGACCCGAAGACAGGAGCGACAATAGAAGAGAACCCAGACTACATAAAAGCGGGTGATGCCGCCATTATAAAGATAAAGCCGACGAGACCATTGGTTATCGAGCGCGTAAAGGAAATACCACAGTTAGGAAGGTTTGCAATCCGTGATATGGGGCAGACTGTTGCTGCGGGCGTAGTGATGGACGTAAAGTCGAAGTAGGTCGAGGCAAAGGAAGATAAGTAAAATAGACAGGGGCTAGGCTAAAGATAAGCAAAGAGGGAAGAGAGATGAACCAGAAAGCGCGGATAAAACTATCGAGTACGAATCATAAACAATTGGATGGTATATGCCAGCAGGTGAAGCGCATAGCAGAGACCACAGGTGTCAGAATGTCGGGACCTATCCCCCTTCCTACAAAGAAGCTTGGCGTGCCTTGTAGAAAAAGTCCAGATGGTGAAGGTTCGCCTACTTGGGACCATTGGGAAATGCGCATTCACAAACGGTTGATAGACCTGGAAGCGGATGAAAGGGCACTGCGACAACTTATGCGCATACCCATACCAAAGGACGTCTACATAGAAATTGTGCTGAAAGGGTAGGAAAAAATAGAAAAATATAAATAGATATTTCTACAAGAATTATAATAAAATAAAAAGGAGGTAATAAAATGCCAGAAGCTATACCTGGAATATCTCAACTAAAAGGAGCAGTAAAAGAGAGGGATAAGGAAATATTTGGACTGATAAAGGAGATAGATACCTTAGTAAGTGAGTTTAGAAATGCAGCAGAAGGGGAGAAAAAAACGGAAATAACAAGAGAGATATATGATAAAGAAGCGGAATTGCGCGCAGTAAGACAGAAGAAGGGACAAATGCTGTCTTTACTCTCGAAACCGACAAAACTTTGGTAACCAACCTACTTTAGCGCCAGTTCAAACCCATAGAGAACGCCTAAGAAAAAAAATTAAAAAAATTTTCTTTTTTTACTTTTTACCCACTATTAAACTTATCTCTTATCTTATCTGGTATCTTCGTCTTCTGAATATCCAAACCCACCTCTTTCTCGTTAAATCCCATTGCAAGACCGATAAACTGCGAGAAGAAGATGATAGGCAGCATATTTGTTACTCCTAAGACTTTAGCCATGTCTGATTGCCCTCTATCGAGCTGCAGATGGCAGAAAGCGCAGGGATGAACCATACAATCCGCTCCCTCATTTATCGCATTCACTACCTTCTGACGAGTCCAGTCTAAAGAAGTAGTCGCATCATAGCTTCTCACTCCCCCTCCAGCGCCGCAGCACATCAACTTATCTTTATAATCCACCGCCTTTGCACCCACAGCCTCAACGAGGTCCTTTATCTGCTGCGGAGTTTCAGAAGAACCCTGCCCTCTCACGTCACTCGGCTTCAGGAAATGACAACCATAATGCTCTGCTACGTTTATACCATCCATCGGTATTTTTACGTGCTCTTTTATCCTGTCCAATCCTATAAGGTCATGAAAAAGTACGATTGAATGGTATATCTTTGTAGTCCCCTTGTATTCTCTTCCGATTTTACCCAATATCCTGTTTGCCTCCTCTTTTACCTTCGGATGCTCTTTCATTAGATGGTCCGCTTCCTGTAGTGACCCGTAACAGCCATTACATGTTACGTATATATCAAGGTCCATCTCCTCCGCAATGGCGATATTCCGCGCTGCGATTGGCAGCCATGTGTGTAAGTCAAGGGAGCCAAAGGCACCCGGTGCGGGGCAACAAGCAGCCCCCTGCATATCTTTCGTTTCTACTCCAAACTCCTTAAATATCTTCTTCGTCGCCGCTTCTATCCCCGGATACCTGTTCGGTGTGATACACCCGAGGAAATAAGCATACGTTCCCAAATATTCTCCCATTTCTTTTTTCCTCCTTCTTTGTTTATGCCTTTTTCTTCAATCCCGCTGCTTCCATTTCTTCATCCGATACGTCTAAGTCCATCTTATCCCAATTGAAGTTTACGAACTTAGCGTGTCCTGTTTCTTTAAAGATTGTGCGCAGCTCCTCCATCTGTTCTGCCTTATCTGTAAGCTCCGGGTACCCCGCCTTATCAGCAACTCCTGGTATCCTCTGCACCGTAGGAGCAATCGCATCAACAGGATATACGTTTTTCGATAATTCTTCTCGCATCTTTCCTATCTCCTCCTTTACCGGCACCGTATGCCCTGTTTTTATCACATACATACTCACCATCTTATGCTGCAAATGCATATATCCATCCTTTGAAGCCACGTTTCTTATCACTCTTATCAGATCAGTTGTTTTCACTCCCTTTGGACACCTTTCATAGCAGGTGTAACAGGTAGAGCAGAACCACAGCTCAGGTGATTTGTATATTTCCTCACGCATGTCTTGCTGAACCATCTGAAATATTTTTCTCGTCCTGAGTGCTGTTATCCTCCCTCCTGGGCAAACACCAGTACACTTGCCACATTGCACACACGCCTTTATTGTTTCCATGTGTTCTCTGCCAAAAATCTCTCCTCCCCAATCAATCACGTCTTCCATTAACGTTCCCATTTTTATATATATACCTCCTTGTTTACTACATCTTTATAATGAGGTATTATAAATAACTTGCGATTTTTTCATGCGAACTTTTTGCTTCGACAACAAAACATCACAATTCCACTATCTTCGCCTCTCCCTTCTCCAAATCAAGTATCGCCACTGTTTTTCTCCCTGTAAGGTATCCACAGCATTCCCCTGGATTTATCACTATCGCTTCTTTTTTATCCTCCTTCTTCTTTATCACCGATTCATGTGTATGTCCATATATTACTACATCATAAGCACCCGACGCAGCTAACGCATCCACTATCTTTGGTTTGTGCGTCACGATTATCTTCTTCGTAGCGAGGTTAAATTCATAAGGGTCTTCGTATATCTCTCCCACTTCTTTCTCCCTGTATTTCCCCCTCAAAAGTAGCTTATCGCCGTCATTATTGCCAAATATTCCTACCAGAGGTGCATTCAGCTTTCTAAATGGCTTCTCGGTAAATGGTGCTACAAAATCGCCGGCGTGAATTAGCATTTCGATTCCTTCGTAGTTAAAAACTCCTACCGCTTCCCTTATCGCATCGAGATTATCATGTGTATCTGCTATTATTCCGAGTTTCATTCTAGCTTTGCTTACCTCTCCTTTATATTTTGCATTTGGATACCTAAAAATAAAAATATTGCTCTTATTAATCCATTTCCCTTATCTCTTCATACTTAACAAATCTGTAACCGAACCTTTCTACTAATTCTTTATAAGTATGTTCCTTTCCGTCTACTTTAATAATAACCTCATCCATGGTATCGAGCATCTGAATCTTGAGCTCAATTCCATCTCCCTTCTCTAACTCCACTTCCATTATCTTCTCTCCCTTTTTAAAAGTTAGCACTACACTACAAAATACCTGAACAATTTCATGAACAATGCTAATAACGTCTATTCATATCGATCAACAAACATCTGGAACTCAACATAACATCAAAAATAACTTACAATTACTTTCTTTGCACCAACAGAAAATATTAAACTGCACTAAATTCACCGATGCTAATGGAAAAGTTTACACTGACTGGATACCGGCAATTTGGCTGTGGGCGTAAAAAAACCTTTTTCAAAAAGAAAGTTTTAAATTTTAAGGGAGGCGATAAAAAGTGGAAATTAATAAAAGAAAATGTATGAGCCAAGAATAATCGGTTTTATGTGCAACTGGTGCTGTTATGCGGGTGCGGACTTGGCAGGTGTCTCTCGCTTTCGGTATCCACCGAATATAAGGATAATAAGAGTGATGTGCAGTGGGCGAGTAGATCCTGAGATTATCCTGGATACGTTCCTATACGGTGCGGATGGCGTGTTTATAGGTGGCTGCCATCCCGGGGATTGCCATTACGTAGAAGGGAATTATTATGCAGAGAAGAAGATAGAGATGGCGAGGCGATTGTTAAAGGAGGCAGGAGTTGAGTCTGAACGGTTAAGACTGGAATGGGTAAGTGCAAACGAGGGCGAGCGATTTGCATCAACTATTAGTGAGTTTACGGAAGAGATAGAGGAAATGGGGCGGATCGAATTTGATAAGGAGGAAATGGAAGCAGTGTGTATGGTGGCTGCGGATTACCGATTGAGAATACTGGCAACAAAAGAAAGAGAACTGCTGGAAGAGGGGAACAAGTACGGAGAAGTTTTTACGCAGCATGAGATGGACAGATTGCTGGACGATATGGTGCGGGAGGATTATGAAGCGAAGAGGATACTGTTGAAGTTAAAGAAGCCGATGTCAGTGAAGGAAATATCGTCAGAATTAAATTGGAAGCCAAACGTGGTGTTCAGGCACATTCTGGACTTGAAAAGGCATGAACTGATTGCGCTCCATGAAATACGGGACAATACACCAACTTATGTTGCAAAAGTAGTGGAGGGCGTTGAATGAGTGTGTTGATAATAGGAGGCGGGTACGAAGGAATAACGGCGGCTTTAGACTGTGCCAATGATGAAAAAGAAGTCTTTTTTGTTTTGAGGACATCCGACATCGGCGGGCTTTTTTCTAAACTCCATTTGGTAGATGGAAAGCACCCTTCCGACCTTTTAGCCCCTCTTATAGAGCAGATAAAAGAGAATCAGAACAATCAGAACAATCAGAAGATTCACGTATTCACAAGTTCGGTGATTGAACGAGTGGAGAGAGATGAGCATCGTCATAGGTTCACGGTAGGCGTACGAAGGAACCCAATCAGAATTGATGCGACAAAATGTGATTTGTGTGGCGAATGCTGGAAAATATGCCCGGTTAGCGTTCCGGATAGGTACAATGAATGGCAGAGTAACAGGAATGCAATATACACACCGGAAGCGGCACTTTCGTATTCGTATGCGATAGAGCGAGAAACGCCGTTCTGTCAAGCTACTTGCCCCGTCAGTCTGGATATCCGGGGTTACGTGGGATTAATAGCAGACGGTAAATTCAAGGAAGCTTACGACTTAATAAGAGAAAAAGTGCTCTTCCCGGGCGTTTTAGGGCGCGTTTGCACGCATCCATGTGAGGACAGGTGCAAGCGGGGTTTAGTAGATGAGCCCATTTCAATCGCGAAACTGAAGAGGTTTGTTGCCGACCACGTTTATGATATTTATGGAGATTTCGAGCTAAAGCCAGAGCACGTTCCTGCGACGACCGGTAAACGGGTAGCGGTAATCGGAGCCGGACCAGCGGGTTTGAGTGCCGCATACGATTTGAAATTTTTGGGATTTGGATACGACGTTACGGTATTTGAGAGACTTCCCGTGGCGGGAGGAATGATGGCTGCGGGCATTCCGAAATACCGATTACCGAGAGCGATTCTGGAGCGAGAGATAGATTTTGTTAGGGCACTGGGCGTGGAAATAAAAACCGGTGTGGACATTGACCGGGACATGTTCGAGAAACTACGCAAAACTTACGATGCCATGTTCATCTCTGTTGGCGCGCACGTGAGCGTAAAATTGAGAATTCCGGGGGAAAATTTGGGGGGTGTCATACCCTGTATTGATTTCCTTCGCGGTATTAATCTCGGGAACGAAGTGAAAATAGGTAAAAAGGTTGTGGTTGTAGGAGGCGGAAACGTTGCGATAGATGCAGCAAGAAGTGCATTACGACTGGGCTCAGAAGTGTGTATCGTTTATCGTCGCTCGAGAGCGGAGATGCCCGCGTCGAAGGATGAACTAGAAGCACTGGAGGAAGAAGGCATAAATATCATATTTTTAGCGAATCCAACGAGGATTATGGGTTCGAGCAGAGTAGAAGAGATAGAATGTGTTCGCATGGAGCTGGGACCGCCGGATGAGACGGGCAGGAGGAGACCCGTTCCCGTAGCGGGCTCTGAATTTGTGATTGACGTGGACACGGTGATACCCGCAATAGGTCAGGCATCGGATGTGAAGTTTCTTGAGGGCAGTGGGGTAGATACGCCAAAAGGGAGATGGATCGGCACGTCAAAGGATGGCAGAACAGCCGTAGAGGGGATATTCGCAGGTGGAGAAGCGGCAACAGGAGCAGCAACGGTAATAGAAGCGATAGCAGCAGGTAAACGAGCAGCATTGAGTATAAATGATTATTTAGGTGGCGATAAACGAGCAGATTTTAAAATGGAATCAGAAATAGATTTTATGGATGAATACGAAACCCGGGAAAAACTCAAACTGTCAAAAAATTATTTCGCGCTCAAGGATTTTGTGGAGCACAAAGAAAGGGGGGTGATGCCTGAGCTGCCGGTAGAAGAGCGGATAACAAATTTTAACGAAGTGGAGCTGGGCTACGAAGAGGCAACAGCAGTGGAAGAGGCGAATAGATGTTTGAGCTGCCGAAAATGTATTGGTTGTGGAATATGCGCGGAGGTATGCCCGCGGGATGCGATAGAATACCGCCAGACAGAGGAGAGAAAGGTGCTGAAGGTAGAAAAGATAATATTTTCAGCGGAGATGGAGGAGAAGAACCCAAGAGAAGAATATTTCATGTATCAAAACGTGGTTACGCAGATGGAGTTTGAACGTATACTGAGCGAATCGGGACCGTATGGCGGTATTATAATGAGACCGTATGACGGTGACATTCCGAAGAAAATAGCGTTTATACAGGTTTTAGATGCGGATGAAGACGAAAGGTCATATTCACCTATTGCATTTAAATTGTTGTTACAAGAAGCAAAAAGCGCAAAGGAAAGGGGAGTGGATTGTTGTATCTTTGCACGTGAAATCTATGCGGATACCCGCGATGTCAAATCCTTGAAAATACACAACATTAAGGTCACAGAAAAGGAAGAGACAAAGAATTTGAGATTGATATACATGGTTGAAGGCGAACAGGAAGAGAAGGAAGAGGAGTTCGATATGGTGGTTCTATCTGTGGGATTCTGTTTGCCCGAATACGTTAAAGAAGTGGGCAAGCAGATAGGTGTAAAGCCAGAGGAAATCAAATGCCGGGCACCAACAGTTGAGTTTGAGATAATGAAGACTGAGAAGGAAGGGATATTTGTAGCGGTTTGAGGAGAAGGGAAAGGCATAGCCATTCCGAAGATTATTAAGCATGCAGCGACAAAGAAAAGAGTAAGCGCGAAATGAAGTCCAACGCTCGGCATTTTGCACTGTTGCTCATACGCTTTTGGTCTCCTTCTTTAAACTCTTTGTAAATTCCTCTACCTCGTGAAGCATGCTCTCTTTGGACTCTAATCCCTCTTCTATCAATCTTATGAATGCACTACCCACGATTGCTCCATCTGCAACCTCGCAAACCGTTTTTACATGCTCTGGCTTTGAGATACCGAATCCAACCGCCAGGGGTATGGATGATACATCATCCCCTGATAAATTTAAATTCACTTCTCCTATCCTTTTGATAAGAGGGTATATTGCATCGGAAATCTTCTCTCTCGTTCCTGTCACGCCGAGCAGGGATACAACGTAAATAAACCCTGATGCAGCGTCCAAAATCCGTGCCATTCTTTTCTCTGTTGTTGTAGGTGCAATAATGAAGATCAAATCGGTTCCATACCTATCGCATATTTTTAGCAGCGGTTTTGACTCCTCCACCGGTAGATCTGGAACCACCAAACCTTTTATTCCCGCAGATTCGCAATCCTTTATGAACTCTTCCAACCCCCTTTGTAACACTAAATTGTAATAAGTGAGGCAAACTTTCTCCACTCCTTTTATTTCCGTAGCGACATCAAAAAATAAATCTGAATTCATCCCTGCTTTCAAACTACTTTCACTCGCTCTTTGTATCGTAACGCCGTCTGCAATGGGATCAGAGAAAGGCAAACCAAGCTCCAAAATGTCTACTCCTCCTTTGACTATCGCATGAGCAATTTCCAATGTATCCTCAGCAGAGGGATAGCCTGCAGTTACGAAGCCTATCAATGCTTTCTCTTTTCTCTCTTTTAGTTCTTTGAACTTCTCTTCTAAGCGCATGCTTATTTCCTCCTCAATTAAACAATTGAGTTCAACGCCCAGGTCGGGATTTGAACCCGAGTCCGAGCCTCGACAGGGCTCAATGATAGGCCGCTACACCACCCGGGCAGTTTTAGTTGTCAGGTTTTAATTGTCCTCACTAGGACTAGTACAAATAATGTTTTATATAATATATCTTCTATATCCACATAAAATCCTTCTAAGTAAAACGTTAGCAAAAAAAGGGAAACGTAAATGGCAACAAGAGGAAAAAAGGCAGCGGAAAAGGTAACGGTATTGATGGACAAGACGGAGCTAATAAGAAACATAGGCATCATCGCTCATATAGACCATGGGAAGACAACTTTGACTGACAACCTCCTCGCAGGAGCGGGGATAATATCGAAGGAATTAGCAGGCGAGCAACTGTTCACGGATTTCTATTATCTGGAACAGGAAAGGGGGATAACGATCTTCGACGCAAATGCGTCTGTGGTTTATGATTACAAAGGCGAAGACCATCTCATAAATCTTATTGATACGCCGGGTCATGTGGACTTTGGTGGCGATGTGACGAGGGCGTTGCGAGCTGTTGATGGTGCCGTGGTAGTCGTTGACGCCGTGGAGGGTGCTATGCCGCAAACCGAGACCGTGCTGAGGCAGGCGATGAAAGAGAACGTGAAACCCGTCCTATTCATTAACAAAGTTGACAGGATGATAAACGAGCTGAAAGTAGATGCGCGAGAGATGCAAATCCGACTTGGCAAGATAATAGACAAGGTAAACAAACTGATGCAGGGAATGAAAAAGGATAAATACGAGGATTGGAAGCTGGATGCAGCAAAAGGCAATGTCGCTTTTGGCTCCGCGTTGTATAGCTGGGCTATTAGCGTTCCGACCATGCGCAGGACAGGGATTAGCTTTAAGGAGGTGTTCGATTATTGCAAACAGGGGAACGGGAACATGCACGAATTAGCGTTGAAGTGCCCTGCTTATGAAGCAGTTCTTGATATAATAACAGAGCATCTTCCTAATCCCTTAGAATCGCAAAAGTATCGAGTTCCGGTGATATGGCAAGGCGATGCAGAGAGCGAGATAGGCAAGAGCATGGCGAGATGTGATAGGTCGGGTGATGTCGCTTTTATGGTAACCAGCATCTCTATGGACCCACATGCCGGAGAAGTTACCACTGGAAGACTTTTCAGTGGAACCGTGGAAAAAGGCACGGAAGTGTTCATATCAGGCTTGTATAAAAAGAACAGAATTCAGCAGGTGGGTATATTCGAGGGACAGGAGCGTGTAGAAGTGGATAGTGTGTCCGCTGGTAATATAGTTGCTCTCGTAGGTCTGAAAGATGCTGTGATAGGTTCTACGCTTTCTACCTCGGAGATAGTTCCATTTGAAAGTATGAAGCATTATAGTGAGCCTGTTGTTACCGTCGCGGTGGAAGCAAAGAGCACGAAAGACCTACCTCGACTGGTAGAATTGATCAGGAGGTTTGCGAAAGAAGACCCGATGATACGCGTGGAGATAAACGAGGAAACAGGTGAACATCTCGTATCAGGAATGGGCGAGTTGCATCTTGAAATAATCACGCATCGGATAGAGCATGATGAAGGCGTCCCCATAATCGCTTCGCCACCCATTGTCGTTTATCGAGAGACAATAGAAGGGCATGCGGGTCCTGTGGAAGGGAAATCGCCAAACAGGCACAACAAGTTTTATTTTGAAGTCGAACCTCTGGGTGCGAAAGTAGTGGAAAAGATAAAAACAGAAGGGATAACCGTGGGCAAAGACAAGGTTTTGATGCGAGATAAGCTGATGGAAGCGGGTATGGTCAAAGAAGAAGCAAAGAAAGTCGTTAATATCATTGAGGGAAACGTCTTGGTTGATATGACAAAAGGGATTCAGTATCTGCGAGAGGTGATGGAGTTGATCCAGGAAGGTTTTGAGGATATGATGCTGAAGGGACCGCTGGCAAAGGAGAAGTGCCGGGGTGTAAAAGTAAAGCTGATGGACGTGAAACTGCACGAGGATTCGATACACCGGGGACCGGCACAGGTTATTCCTGCGGTGCGAAGCGCTATACTTGCGGCTATGCTGCTTGCGCGCGCTACCTTCCTTGAGCCTGTACAGGAGGTGTTCATAAATATACCGCAGAATTTGCTTGGGAATGTAACTCGCGAGATACAGGGCAGAAGAGGTCAAATACTGGACATAAAAACCGAAGGTGACATGGTTTCATTGCAGTCAGAAGCGCCGGTGGCAGAGATGATTGGCTTTGCTGGTGACATAAGGTCTGCAACCGAAGGTAGAGCGCTCTGGAGCACCGAGTTCGCTGGCTTCAAACCTATACCTCAAAATCTGTTCGACGAGAAGGTAATGGAAGTGAGGAAAAAGAAGGGGATGAAGCTGGAGATGCCGAAGGCAAGTACTTTTGTGGGGTAATATTGAGGTGGTGAAGAATTATAAACCACAGATTACACTGATTAACACGGATGAAAAGATTAATGCCGTTAAAAATAGCTCATCCAACCCACCAAAAGAAAAAAATAAAAAAGGGAAGTCAAAGAGAAAAGCATTTTAGTCGCGAAGCTTTTCCCGGCAACGCTTTTTAAAAGCGTTTCGGTTTCGCTTTCATTTTTTTATTGCCACTTCCAATAAGTCGCCGATAAACGTGCCAATTATGAATACAAGCACAAGGATTATTACTCCTATAAACATTCCAATTGTACCCGCCACAAAGGTGAACAGTCCACCCACGAAAAACTCGATAATCCCGAATAATATCCCAAGAATAACACCGTACACAACACCCTTTTTGAAAAGTTCCCAGCGCTTTTCCTTCCCGGGTTTCACGTATCCGTAAACCACACCAATAATAAACGCAAGTATTTCTAATATCATTTTTTCCCTTCCAAAATTATACTGGTGTAGGTGGTATATAAACTTTTAAATGTTCCCTTAGATAGAAGGCTATGAAGATTTTTATCTCTTATCTCCAAGTACCTTCGCCATAGGATTTGGGATTTGGAGTTTGTGAAATTCCACCTTCAAAGTAACTATCTCAAAAGGTTTCACCGTCAGTTCTATCCGTTCTCCCTCTATTTTCAATTCTTTTTTCACTTCCTCATCATCCACCTCTTCTTCTAACATGTTCACCGCCCTGACCGATTTTGGCGCTCTAAACAGTGTTATTTCAGCATCCGTTTCTTCTCCCTTCGTTTCGTAAAATCGTATAATCACTTCATTCCCCTCTTCTGCCTTTTTCAACGCAGATAAAATGACATTCTCCGGCTCTATTTTCAAAAACGATTTTCTCATAGGGTACTTCCTATCATTTCGCAACTGTACGGCATCAAGAGGATAGTTGAACTCAAGGGCGTGCTTGTAAGACGAAGCTTCACGCCAATCGCCTTTATGCGGGTAAATGGAATATTTGAATGTGTATCTTCTTAACTCCTGCGCATCGGGAACCGGAATTGCAGGACCTGTTCTACCATCGGAGGACAGCATTAAAACGCTTCTGAGCAGCGTTAGGTAGACATCCCCATCTCTTACCTCATTCTCGGGTATTCCCTGGTGAATCACGGTCATGCCCTTCGTTCCATCGGAATAGTCAAGCCATTTCAGCGATGGAAATACACCGCAGGGTTCCTCCACCCACTCCTCTTTTGGCTTATAGTGCCACTGGTCGGTCGGTCGAGAAACAGCGCCAAATTGAGTCCCACAGGTATAAGTAAGGGATTTCATGCCCGTCGAGAACCTGACCCTTAGCCGTGCCCTCGGATGCTTGTCCACCACGGTCGTGATGAAATCTATTCTCGGAATGTCCTTATAAACCACTATTTTCTTTGAACATTCGAAGAATTTATGCCGCCATATAAGTGGCTCCCGTTTCTCCGTCAGTCGGTATGGCCATCGAAGGGAAAAATAATTGGTTTCGACATTGATAACGCGTCTCAGGGCACTTTTATCTATAAAGAAGTTCTCTAACCTGAATGAGCCGTACTTCACTCCTTCTCCCTTTTCTGTCTTCAACGGGATACCCAGCCTTTGTCGGTGATAGTAGAGGTCGCCGTTTTCTTCTTCCAGCACAAGCTCATTCGCCGTGCAAATCTTCTCTTGCTCCGCTCCTCTATTTCCTATTGATACGTCAATCAATCCGGTGGCTGGGTCTACCGTAATCCCAAAGAAGAAGTTTTCTATGGTGTTGCCCCGAATCATGATAAAATTAGGCTCATAAGCATATCGTCTCGGCTCACGCTCAAGGATTTTATACACCTTGTACCCCATTGCAGGAACCGTAGGAACGAACCCTATGCGTGCAAATCGCAGCGAATCATCATCATACCGCGTGAATTTTATGACTTCTATTTCTATTTCCTCGTCTCTACTTTTTAATCCGTTAATCGATACCAGTTTACCCTTGTCAAAATGCAAGTTCATCTCTACCCAGTTCTTCACTTCCCACGACAGCGAGTTAAATACGATTATGTCCCCATAGTCATAGCCATAGCTCGGCATCGCTGCTGATGCCTTCATAGAGCTTTGAGATTCGACCTTTGCCTCTGCTTCCGTATCGATTACCTGGTTATGTGTACAAAGGTAGCGGGCGGCCATTTCAGTATTGAAAAAGTCATGAAAGTGCCTCACCTCATTATAACCCGCGTCCATACCGGTTCCCGGGGTCACATCATGAAATGCGATATACAGAATTTTTCGCCATGCATTTCTCATACCCTCGGTGGGAGAGAGGTCATTTAAGAGATAGTTTACCGTGCTCCATCGCTCGAAACACGCCAGCCATGCCTCATACATGCAAAGCTCCTGCTTTATCCACATTCTGCTTGAACAGCAATTTGGAAATACTTCTGAGTACTTACCCGAATACATCTCGCCCTTCCGCACGTCCATCTTAATATTCCGGTCTTCTATTTCCTTCTCCAGTGCCTCAAAGAATTCATGCGGCGTGGTTATCTTCATCTCCGCTACTTCCCCTCGCTCGTCATTCCACGTGCGCACCGCTTCTAACGTCTCTGGCTGTGGTATCGTTACCCCACTCCCGGAAGGCATCAATATGTGTGAGGTCACCGCTGGGTTCTTGAGTTTCTCATAGCTCTCGTCCAGCTTTGTCAAGTCTAATCCTGCGCGGTATCCTAAAGGCATCCAGTGAGCTAAAATCCGCGTTCCGTCCAGGGATTCCCAGAGGAATTCCGAAGGCTTTTGCTTCGTTGCACCTCTTCTGAAAGCGACATAGCGGTATCCCGATTTTTTGTATATCTGTGGTAGCTGTGCATTCAAGCCAAAGCTGTCTGCCTGCCACATTACCGGAACGTCAACCCCGAACTTATCCTTCACGTATCTCTTACCCACCAAGATTTCTCGTATCAACGTTTCTCCATCAGGTAACATCGTATCTGCCATCAGGTATTCACCGTCGGCAATCTCTATCGCGCCTTCCTTTATGCTCTTCGCAATCTTTGAGAATACTTCCGGATACCTCTTCTCCATCTCCTCCAGCAGAAAGGTTTGCTCTATCAGGAACTTGTAATCGGCCTTTTCAACAAGCTCAGCCACCTCCTTCAGAATGGACACCATGTTGATGTAAAAATAGTCCTCCTTCGTGAAGACCCAGATAGCATCGTAATGTGTATGGGGAACAAGATAAATCGTATCTTTTCCTTCTCCTTCTCCTTCTCCTTCTTCCTTTCCGTTTGTCATAACTCTTAGTTAATATTTCTCAAATATTAAATATAACTACGAAAAAAGAAGAATAAAAAAGAAGGTGTAAAAATGGAAGATGCGAAGCCGGAATAAAAAGGGCGTTAGAGAGGAAAAAGGAGAAATTATAGACCTTGAATAAACAAACATTCTTTGGAAAAGAAAGTTTGACACCGTTAGCGAAATTTTGAATGTTTTGAAGTCTTGAAGAAGAGTTATGAGCATATATTAGAAGTTTATAAATTTACACATCAATAATAAATAAAGAGGGAGATGAAAGACAAAGGCGAGGAAGGGAAAGAGAAGTCAGCGGTATTGAGAGTAGCAGAGGCGTATCATCGAGATGCTGGCAGAGGAATAGCAAGAATAGATACAGAAACGATGCGTAAACTTGGAATTGTAAGCGGAGATGTAATAGAAATAGAAGGTAAGAACGTTGCTACTGCAATTGTATGGCCTGGCTATTCTCCTGACAGCAATAAAGCAATAATACGTATAGACGGGAGCATAAGGAGTAATACCGGTGTTGCCATAGATGACCGCGTACACGTGAAGAAGACAAGGGTGAAGGAAGCAAAAAGAGTTATGCTTGAGCCTACACAGCCTGTAAGAATTGCAGGTGGCGAGAGATACATAGCAAGGATTTTGAAAGGACGTCCAATTACAAAAGGGCAAATCATACGCGTGGAGATGCTTGGTAATCCCATTACTTTTGTCGTTACTAACACGGTTCCTTTAGGCACGGTAATACCGCAAATAGATACTGAAATCGTGCTTCGTAAGGCAAGAGAAGAGGCGATAGGCGTTCCTCACGTGACTTACGAAGATGTTGGTGGACTAAAGCGAGAAATAGGGATGATAAGGGAGATGATAGAACTGCCACTAAGGCATCCTGAGCTATTCGAGCGGTTGGGGATAGAGCCACCGAAAGGTGTTCTCCTGCATGGACCACCGGGAACTGGAAAGACGTTAATAGCAAAAGCGGTGGCAAGCGAGACCGACGCTAATTTCTATTCTATTTCTGGTCCTGAGATAATGAGTAAGTTTTACGGGGAAAGTGAGAAACACCTGCGAGATGTATTTGAGGAAGCGGGTAAAAAAGCTCCTTCTATTATTTTTATTGATGAATTGGATTCCATTGCACCGAAGCGTGGCGAGACAACAGGGGAAGTGGAAAGGCGAGTAGTAGCCCAACTTCTCTCTTTAATGGATGGTCTGGAATCAAGGGGGCAAGTAGTGGTAGTCGGCGCTACGAATAGGGTAAATGCACTTGATAAAGCATTGAGAAGAGGAGGTCGTTTTGACCGCGAGATAGAAATAGGTATTTCAAACAGGAATGGTCGTGAAGAGATATTGCAAGTGCATTCGAGAGGAATGCCGTTAGCAGAGGACGTAAATCTTAAGGAGCTCGCCGATCTCACGCATGGATTTGTCGGTGCTGACCTCGCTACGTTATGTAAAGAAGCAGCAATGTACGCACTACGGAAAATACTCCCGGAAATAGACATAGAGAAGGAAATACCACCGGAAGTGATGGAAAAGCTGAAGATAACAAAAGAAGATTTCAGTGAGGCGTTAAAAAACACGGAGCCTTCTGCACTCCGCGAAGTATTTGTAGAAGTGCCGAATGTGAAGTGGGAAGATATAGGCGGCTTGGAGCATACGAAACAGGATTTAAAAGAAGTCGTGGAATGGCCACTTAAATACCCCAATGTTTTTTCTCGGTTAAATACAAAACCACCAAAAGGTATCCTCTTGTTTGGAGCGCCGGGAACAGGGAAAACGATGCTGGTGAAGGCGGTAGCGAATGCGACCGAAGCGAATTTCATTTCGATAAAAGGACCTGAGCTCTTGTCAAAATGGGTGGGCGAGTCAGAGAAGGCAGTTCGCGAGATTTTCAGGAAGGCGAAACAAGCCGCACCCTGTATTATTTTCCTCGATGAATTAGATTCAATTGCACCGATGAGAAGCGCAGGTTTTGATTCGCATGTAACAGAGCGAGTGGTTTCACAGATGTTGACTGCGATGGATGGATTGGAAGAGCTAAAAGATGTGATTATCATAGCGGCGACAAACAGACCTGACATGGTAGACCCAGCATTACTGCGACCCGGAAGGCTTGACCGATTGATGTATATACAACCGCCGGATATAGAAGGGAGAAAGAAAATTTTTGAGGTTCATCTGAAGGGCAAGCCGGTAGGAGAGGACGTGGATGTAGAGGAACTTGCAAAAAGGACAGATGGATATGTCGGTGCAGATATAGAAGCAATCGTTAGAGAATCGGTGATGAGTGCTTTACGTGAGTTTATCACATCGGGAATAAGTGAAGAGCACGTGGAAGAGGCAATAAAGAACATAGTGGTAAAAAAGGAGCATTTTGAATCTGCGATTAAGAGCATAAGACCAACTGTAACGCCAGAAGCACAGGAGGATTTCGAAGGAAAAGCAGAGGATTTCGTGAAATATGCTTACGCATAAAACTTTTCTTAAAAAGAAAAGTTTTATCAACAACTTTTTTACCGAAGGTAAAAACCTTGACTATTTGGATACCGTGTAGGACCCTAATACATACTGGTCTAATTTTGATGCCCTGCTACATCTTCAAAATCAGCGTCCAACTCCTCTGCCAATTGAACGAGTTCGGATATGGAATGAGAAAAGAAAACCTCCTCTGAGAATTCATCTTTCATTTTTCTGCCATTTATAATTTCCTTTAAATAGAATGCAACGTAGATATATTTAAAAATACGATAATATGTAGTTTAGTCAAAATGGGAAAACATCAAAAGAGAATAGCAGTACCTCGTAGCTGGCGAATAGAAAGAAAAACCGCCTACTGGACTGTAAAACCCCGACCAGGACCGCATCCAGAAAATAGAAGCGTGCCTTTGCTTTTGCTCGTAAGGGATATGCTGAACTTAGTGGACAATAGTAAGGAAACGAAAAGGATATTGAATGAAGGTAACGTTATGGTTAATGGAATAGTGAGAAAAGACCACAAGTTCCCTGTTGGTATCTTTGACATTCTTTCCCTTCCACACATAAAAGCCAATTATATGGTGCTGCTGGACAAAAAATGGAAATTATCACTGATGAAGGTGACGGAAGAAGCGACATCCAAGAAACTGTGCCGCGTGAACGGGAAGAGAATGCTAAAAGAAGGAAGGACACAGTTGAACCTGCACGATTGCAGGAACATTCTTCCGGGAGAAGAGTTTGCGGGGAAGATAAAAACGCATGATTCATTGACGATTTCACTTCCTGATAGCGAAATATTGCAGCATTTTGCATATAAAGAGGGGAGTAAAGTGACGGTGATGGGCGGGAAGCATTCTGCTCAGACGGGAGAAATAGAGGAGATAAAAGTAGTACGAAGTTCAGAGCCAAATATAGTGAAAATAAAACCCCCTAAAAGCGAAGAGAGTTTTGAGGCGATAGATGATTATGTCTTTGTGGTAGGAGAAGAAAAAGTGGAGATACCAATGGTTAGTTAAATACTAACTAAATCTCAAATCCGAAATACTAAACAATACGAAATGAAAGAAAGAATAGCAGCAAACCCGATGCGGAGAATAGAGGTAGATAAAGTAGTTATAAATATGAGTGTAGGTGAGGGTGGAGAGAAGTTAGCAAAAGTAGAGAAGCTTTTAGAACGCATTGCGAGTCAAAAGCCGATTAAGAGACAGGCTAAGAGAACTATGCAGCCATTTGGTATAAAAAAAGGCGAAGCCATTGCTTGTAAAGTCTCGCTGAGAAGAGAACGTGCAAATAATTTCCTTAATCGGTGTTTTAAAATACAGGATAAACTTCTTATGAGTCAATTTGACACCTATGGTAATTTCTCCTTTGGCATCGCAGAACACACCGACTTTGGTATTCATTATGATCCCAAAGTAGGAATATACGGAATGGATGTTTCGGTGTCATTGAAAAGACCTGGCTATCGAATAAAAGAGAGAAGAATACAACAGAAGAAGGTGCCGGGTAAACAAAGAATAAATAAGGAGGAGGGCATTGCGTTTCTCGAAAAGAAATATGGCGTAGAAGTGGTGGAAGAGTAAAAACACTAAAACCACTAATTATTTATGCTTTTACCTTCATTTAAAATATCGAAAGTTGAAGATGAGAGGGAGGAGAAAAATGGCAAAAAAGATTGTTATTGTTGGTGGTGGCATTGCCGGGATATACGTGTTGAGGAACTTACTTGCAAGGAAGGGCAAAGAGGAGGAGATGGACTTCACGATATTAAAGCGAGAGAAAAGCGGTTGGGTATCCACTTGCGGATTGCCTTTTGCTTTGCGTGGCTGGTATGACATAGACAGAACAGAGATAAACAAGCCGCAGTTCTTCCGCGACCAGGGCGTTGATTTCAGAACTGAGACAGAGGTAACGAAGTTAAATTTAGAACAGAGTAGTGTGACACTTAAAACAGGCGAGGTGCTAAAATATGATTTTCTCGTTATAGCAACTGGGAGAAAACAATTCGTGAAAGAAACGGAACTCGAAGGTGTTTACACGTTTAATAACGAGGATGATGCGGAAAAGATAGAAGCTGCTTTGAATAAGGAGGGAGTGAAAAACGCTTATATTCGTGGTCGTGGTATTATAGGATTGCAAGCAGCAGCCGCTTTCTCAACGCGAGGATTGGAGATAACGCTTCATGGCGGACCGCCTTCTTTGCTGCCTTCCAGCTTAGACCCTGACCTAGGTGACATGATCAAAGAACGGATGGAAAAAGAGGGCGTAAGATTTATTCTCGATAGAAGAGAGATAACCGCGATAAAAGGACATGAGGGATGGGCGAAATCTGTGGTGATAGGAGAAAGGGAAGAGGAGAAAGAGGAGATTCCGGCAGATATAGTTATAATCGGCAAATGGATAGTCCCTGAGATAGACCTCGCATGGAAAGCGGGAGTAGATACAGGAGAAAGTGGAGGAATAGTCACGGATAGAGCAATGCACGTTAAAAAAGGAAGGCGACATATAAACAATGTATATGCGGTTGGTGACTGTACAGAAGTTGTAGATGGCATCACGCACCGTCCGAGACTGAATCAACTTGCATCTACTGCTGTCACTCAAGCTATGGTTATAGCTGATAACATACTTAGCGATATTAGTGAGCAACCAGGTTTATATTCCCCTTATGGGTATTGTTTTGGTCCAATAGTAGCAGATGTCGGAGGTGTCTTGATAGGTTCGGTAGGTGTTACATCTGAAGCGGCAAGCCGCGCAGGAATTAAAACAATAAGTGGTAAGGCAACGAAACTTATAAAGGCAAGATACTTCCCTGGTGCGACGCCTCTCACCTTAAAATTGATCTTCGATGCATACACCAGGAAATTGATAGGAGCGCAAATGGTCGGTGAAACCGGGGTTGCTGAACGTGTAAACGAGTTGGGACTTGCCATACGTGCAGGTATAACCGCAGCGGAGATAAGAAACATGGAACGATGCTACGAGCCTTCGGTGTCTTTGCTGATAGATGTGACGATAGATGCTGCGATAGAGGCTTTGGGAATCACACCGGTGTATTAAGTCTTATATTAATTCGCTGACTATCCCGGCGAATTTTTTTCTTTAATCTCTGCAACGCCTCTACACATGAAATAAATCGCAGCATGCTCGGGTACCGAAGCAATTTCGCGGGCTTCTACCTTATATCTTTCGCCTTTCATCTTTATCGTAGAATTCCGAACCGCAGTTATTTCAACTGCCGAGTCACCGAATACAACTGCATCTTCTAAGGGGTCGAAGTCATCAAAGGTTTCAATTCTCACGGGTTTTACTTCTAAAGAGGATTTTCCATGTAACGAAGTAGGCAGCCTTATAAGTCTTTTTATGTCCGCGGTGACGGGAGCATCGGGGCTATCTGCCGACTTCACTTTCTCCCTCTCTATTATTTTAGCCCATACCGGCATAGGGAAAAAGCCAAGTTTTCCCTCCTCCATTCTTTCTATTCTTTTTGCCATTCCCTCCTCTTTTGTCATATTCACTATTTTTTTTGCCATTTCTTTTGTCATTCCCATCCCTCTTAATTGCTTTATCCCTTCCTCGTCACTTCGTCCAATTATCTCAGTAATAAAAAAATCCCGCAGTCCCTTACGAAGTCTTTTCCCCCATCCCTCGGATGCCAACAATCTCACGTCCCTTCCTTCTTTGCCCATTTTCCCTTCCACCTTTATTGTATCTCTTCCACATGCAGGACAAATCATTTTTGTTGTTATTTTATTGCATTCTGTGCACCTTCTCAGCTCTCTAACGGCATAATCGGCTGTTGCTGTTTTTCCTACCAGAACCGCCTTCATATCGAGCCCCGTTGCCATCACATAATCAACTATTTCCCTTCTTTCCCTGCTCCCGAGCCCTCGCACCTCATCTGTTTTTATATGTATATGGTAGCCGCGTGAGCCTGAAAATACCAGTTCTATATCCTCTTCATGAAATCCAAAATCGTTGATTAGAAAGTCAATCAGCTTCACTGTTTCTTTTTTCACGAGCCCTAACAAATCCTCGTAAGAATACCTCTGTAATTCTTCTTCACTTACGATATGGTCAGCATCGAGGTCAAAAATCAGGTCAGCGCCAAGCCATCCCTTAGTTGCCATATCTGCTGCGGGATATTTGTAAATAGCGGCGGAATGATATGCATGAGCAGGCGCATTCTCCCTGAGGTAATTCACTAACTCTTTCTCTGTGGCAAAGGATTTGTGCCGCCTCATCACGAGCTTCTCCGGGAAGTAGTGGTCTAAAAAGACGAATCCCCATTCGTGCATCCAGAAATCTTTCGGTATGCTTATCCTCGCACGTCTGTAATACTCTTCAAATTTTCTTCGCACGAATAGTTTTGTTTTTTCGTTCATTTCCCTTTTGAGAAGAGAATAATAAAAAAAAATGCCTTTCAATTTACCTTAGCCAATTCTCAACTCTTAGACCTTGAATTTATTTGTATCAATTATGTATCGCATTTATTTGAAGACGTCCTCTTCACTAATCAACGTATCCATTAATTATGACATCTGTTTTAATAATATAGTCTAACATAATACACCAAAAGCTTTATATGTATCCATGTGATAGTGTCATTCATTTAGAGAAGCTGAATAAGAGTGGAGGTCAAACTAAAGGATGAAAGTAAGAAGAACTGAACAGATCTGGTTGAAAGACGATATAGTTGGTGAGCTATGCCACCTTTCTAAGAACCTTTACAACGAAGCAAACTACATTATTCGCCAGGAATTCTTCAAAAATGGTAAGTGGATACGGTATAACGAATTGAATAAATTGCTGCTGGAGGAAAGCGAGAATTACAGGGCTTTACCTGCTCAGACGGCGCAACATGTACTGATGCTCCTTGATAAGTCATGGAAGTCGTTTTTCAAAGCGATAAATGTATGGAAGGTTCACCCGGAGAAGTTCTTTGAACAACCCCGAATCCCGGACTACAAAGAGAAGAATGGAGAACATATCCTTGTATTCACGAAACAGCAGGCAAAGCTAAAAGGCGGTTGGCTTATTCTACCGAAGAAGGTTGGATTAAAAGTAAAAACGAGGCTAAAAGAAGGGCTAAGAGAAGTACGGATTATTCCAAAAGGAGCGGGATACATGCTTGAAATTGTTTATGAGAAAGTTATTAAGGTTATAGAGCGAAACAAAGAGCGGATAGTAGGAATAGACATCGGAGTTCGCAACCTCATAACTATGGTAAATAACATCGGCAAGCTACCGATTGTTGTTAAGGGTGGGGTTGCAAAGAGCATCAACCAGTTCTATAA
>JAGXOR010000059.1 GCA_023659785.1 Methanomicrobia archaeon LH_S13 | reverse complement strand
CTATTAGTAGGCGGATATGCAAAGAGGCTGTGGCCACTGACAAAGGATTGCCCCAAATCTTTGCTTCCCATAGCACGTAAGCCAATAATTGAGTATATCTTAGATGGAATAGAACACATAGACGAGATTGAAGAGATATTCCTATCCACAAACCTTAAGTTTGCAACCAACTTCAAGGAATGGCTCAATAACTACGAAAGCAATAAAGAGATTAAATTGGTTATTGAAGAAACCCGAGGTGAAGAGGAGAAATTAGGCTCGATTGGAGCATTAAATTTTTTGATAGACCTTTTCAGACTTAAAGAAGATTTATTAATCATAGGGGGAGATAATCTATTTGACTTCAATCTAAAAGATTTGATAGATTTCCATAGAAAGAAAAAGAAGACCGTATTGCTTTTATACGATATGAAGGATAAGGAGCGGGTAAAAGGGAAATACGGTGTTTTAGAAATAGATAGTGATTTTAAGATTATTAATTCAGAAGAAAAGCCCGAGGAACCCAAGTCAACTTTAATCTCTACTGCTTGTTATATATTCACAAAAGAGGATTTAGTGTTGATTAAAGATTATCTGGAGGCGGGAAATAATCCGGACGCCCTCGGATTTTTTGTCTCCTGGCTATGTAAAAGAAGAGACCTATACGGTCTCATTCATAAGGGTCTTTGGTTTGACATAGGAAGCTTTGATGATTACGAGCATGCAAATGCAATTTACAGAAAAAAATTGAAGAAGGAATAAAAGAAATGTTTGATTATGTGGTTGTTGTGGTTAGCGATGACCCGGCAGTAAGAGAGCTGGAGCTTTCTTCACTAAAAAAGGATGTTCTTCTCGACTCAATTTTTGTGCAGGTTTCCGAGAGTGGGTGGAATGGTGCCGCGGGCAACGGGCTTGGAACTCTGTTCGCAATAGAAAATGCGAGTAAGGCGATAGAGAAAGACCTTATAGAAGAGGTAAAACGAGGAAAAAGTGTTCTTATCGTGCATACCGCAGGCGAAGGCACCCGAAACATTCTTACCAGGACATGTAAGAACAAAGCATTCGTTGAGGTTCCAAAATTCACGATTTTAGAAGGGGTGATAAAACAGTTTCATGATTTTGCCATTCCTTCCCGCATCATGGTTACGTGGGGCGACCAATTCTTGTTATTTGAGGATAGTCCAGAGGAGATAATGAAATGTGCAGAGAACACGCATGTTTTGCTCTTTGGTTTAAAGACAAAGCTCACAGAGGAGGTTGCAAGTAAATACGGCATTCAGATAGTCCGGCGCACTGAAGGAGAATGTTGTGAACTTCTTGATTTCGATGATACACGTAACTACGAACTAGTAAAAAGAAAGTTACAACGTCAGGGTGAGAGCGAAGTGATGGTGAACCTCGGGATGTTTGCGATGAGTGGTGTCATGGCTGAATGTATGCTCAATGCTTTTAGTGATGAACTTGAAGCGAAAAAAGGAAAGTTCAACTCAGATGAGTTATGGCAATTAGAGATTTCGCAGGAGCCTGAGCTTGGAGTTGAAGCTGATTACTGGCTCAGTGAGCGTGCGAACAGGATAAGAAACGAGATATTTCGTGCAGAGCCACTTGCAGTGATAAAAAGCTTTCCTTTAAGTGATAAAACCGCATGGCTGGATTTCGGGACGAATGAGAGTTATTACGAAGGAGTGATGAGGATTCTGGACGAGGGCGGTGTTGGAAGGAGATTGCGAGAGTTTTTAGGTGTTGAAATTTTATCGGTAAAAAACGGCTGTGAAGTTCTGGATTCTGTGTATGAGAGTTCGCATTTTGAGAAGGGGCAGGTAAAAAGCAGCGTTATATCAAATTCGACCGCGAACCATGCACAGCTCGAGCAGGCTTGCGTGATAAACTCAACGTTGAACAGGATACGGGGGAAGAATTGTGTTGTTTACAACGTGGTTGACCATGCCTCAATCGAAGTTGAGGATTGCTTCCTGGTGGATATGTTCCATCCAAACAAAGGGAGGCTAAGGCTTAAGATTCGGATTGGCGAGGAGAAAGGTGCGAAGGGAAAATGGTGGAACGCTCGTCTTCCGGGAAACGATTTTTCACTGAGTGCAATCGCGGGGATGATGAAAGGCGTTTATGAAGACGAAATGGTGGATACGAAAAAGAAGTTCGAGGATGTCGCGAAGATACTTGTAGAACAACCCGTAAAGATTAAGCCATTCGTGGAGGACAAGCCATGGGGCTATGAGCTCTGGTGCGCTTCACCAAGAAATTACTGCGAGTTTGAAATGGGCGATGCGATGCAAAAATTCACACTTGATGAACTCACCTGTTTGTTTCCAGAAAAGATGGTGGGGGTAAAGGTGGATAAATACCCGCTGATTGTAAAGATAATAAAGGTGGATGATAATCTGTCAGTGCAGGTGCATCCGGACGATGTCTATGCGAAAAAGCTTGGTGCTGTTTTCGACAAAGAGGAGGCGTGGTATGTCCTCGAATCAAAGAGAGGGAAAATTTATCTTGGCTTCAAGGATTTTATGAATGCTGAGGGCTTTAAAGACGCGGTAAAAAGTGAAGATTTTCTTTCGTGCTTGAATTCGTTTGATGCACACGTTGGTGACATTTATCACATTCCCGCTGGCGTCATTCACGCATTAGGCGCTGGAACAAAAGTGTACGAGGCAAGCACCAGCACCACATCAGAAAGAACTTTTCGGATTTATGACTATGGTAGAGGGAGGGAACTTTATCTGGCGGATGCTATAGAAGTATTGAGGTTTGATGAAGTGGGGCATGGTAAGGATTTAAAGAAGGAGGAGCATAAGCATAAGCATAATAAAGGGGATGGATTCGAGGAATATATGCTTTTGATGGGGGATAAATTCAAGTTGCGGCTTTTTAATGTTCACGGCGAGATGAAAGATTTCATGGAAGACAAGCTGCAAGTGCTTACTTGTGTGAGTGGAGATGTTACGCTAAAATCAAAATCGAGCAATGTAGAGCTTTCTTTGACTCCTACGGATACCGTGTTGGTGCCTGCGTGTGTTGAAAGTTTCGAGGTGCAAGGGGAGGGGAAGGTTGTAATTGCTAATTTTGAAAGGTAATTAAACGATAGGGTAAATTATTAAGGGTTATCGGTTGGTAAGTAATAATTGTAAAACCTATGAACTCCACAGAGAATGAGAATGCGATGGCAGAGGAATTGGTAGAACTGATGAAGGTCAGCGTTAAGGAGAATATCACCGATGCCGTTCTGTTATCAGGCGGATTAGACTCTTCAATAATTGCATGTTTAGCGAGTAAATACGCTAAATCTAACTCAAAGTAAAGATATTTGATATTGAAGCTGCGATAAAATCAATCCCCGAGGTGGTAAAGGCTCTTAATACCTATAATCCCATGCTGATCAGGTTTGGAGTAGCCATGTATGCTGCTCTGTCTTATGCGAAGGAGCTGGATTTTTCTGCAGTTATGACCGGAGACGGCGGTGATGAACTCTTTTTTGGCTATCGCCACCTGTTCACACATGAGCAAAAGGAAATTGAAAATCGGATGGGAGATAAGATCAGAAGGATAAAAGAGAAAGAGCCACTTGTATCAGAAACGTTGGGAAATTATCACAGATTGTTTCTTCGAGAATGTCGGATGATGAATTCGAACAAATGTCAAAATCAAAAGAGATAGGAGTAACCAGCTGTGAGGAGGCTTATTATTATAAGGTGATGCAGTAAATCGGCAATTACCTCTTTTCCCTGTTTGGACGAAAAAGAAGGGTTCTAGTTTAAGTGGTCTTTCATAGTCATAAGACCACCTCCACCTGAGGCTTCATCGTATCATACGGTTTCCCTCTCGAGTTCATCGGGAATCCTTCCATTCCGCCCCCGTCTGGTCGAACCCGCCCACAGCATCCCATTCACACCGTTTCCAGTATGACATCATCTACCGTAGGGAAGTCCCTCCATCTTTAGTCTTTTTTCTTTTCCTAAACCACTAATTGAACGCTGGGCTTATTGATATTGCCGACGCCTTATAGAGTGGTTATTTCGATCACTTATTATATTGATTTTTGTTATATAAAAAGCTTTTCTATACACTACTTAAAAACGAACTGTTACAAAGGTGTTGGGATTACGATACTTCCATAATTACGGTAGGGAGTTGTCAAGATGATAAGACGTGCAACTTTATCGCTCAATGAAGCAACAAGGGAGAAGAGGGAAGCGATTACTTCTTTGATAGAAACATACCTTCTCTTCTTGCAGAGGATTATTAATACACAGACGTCTTCTTTGAGAAGGACAGAGAAGAGAACCCGCGAAGGAAGAAGGAGAGGTTGTAGGGCTGGACTTAGGCTTTCGTAAGTTAGCCGTTCTGAGCGATGGTCAAATAGCAGGTAAGGAATTAAAGGGAGAGATAACAGAGTGTATAAACGAAAAAATAGTCATTTGTTTATCTCTGAACTTATAAATAAAGAACTGAAGAAGATTGACTTTAGCAATATCAAAACCCTTGTCATTGAGGAACGAGTAAAGCCTGTAATAAGTGCGGGAACAAAGGGATAAGAAGGGATGAACGATTCGTATGTCCTGTATGTTAGTGAACACCTGCTAAAACCCCTTTTATCTGCTCTTTAAACTCCTCTAAGTACCCCTCGTTTTTTACAACCTTATCCGCTTTTTTCATCGCTTCTTCCATACCCCATCCGAGCTCCCTTTCTTCTCGTTCCATAAATTCCTCAATGCTTAATAAATCATCGCCTCTACCGCGGGATTTTATTCGTTCATATCTGAGCTGAAGTGGTGCATCTACTCTCACAAGCACGAAATGGGGATCAAATTCTTTTTTAAATGTTTCTACTTCGGCTATGCCCCTTATCCCATCTACTACAATGACTTTTTTTTTTTGCCCGCACTTTTCTTCTGGGCTTTTATAAGCGGGATGCACCGTTTTGCAATCGCATCCAGTCCTTCGCGCTCTCTAAGCTCATTTGCAACTCTGCCTGCATTTTTATCGTTTAACGAAAGACCTCGCTTTCTTAACTCCTCTCTTATCACTTCTCCCATTGTTATTACTGGAATGTCAAATTCCTTTGCGACTGACGCCGCTTCGGTTTTTCCTGCTGCTGGTGCACCGACAAATGCAAATACTAATACTAATACCGGTATCTCTCGCGCAGCCACTTCTCCGCAGCACCTCTTGCAAGCCTTCGCTCGACAGTAGCATAAAATATGTTTACAACACAGAGTAATTCCCCTTTACTCACCTTACCATCAGCAAATGGGTGAAAAATAACCTCATCAAGAACCCTCCTTTCCTCAACAGGCTTCGCTTTCCCCGGCGTTGCAAGCGAAGCAGCCACACCAAGTGCGTGTCGCATAATGGCGCAAGGCAAGACTATCGCCTTCTCTGGTACTTCTATTTCTCCTATCTTTATGTTCACGAGTTCGTTTTTCCTCACTTCTTTATCCTCCTTTGCGATGACCATCTCCCATTCGCCATGCGGACCAACGGTGAATCCGTAGCTGAAAGCCTCTGTTGTTCGTCTCTCTATTTCACCACCGATTTTATCCTTCCAGTAAACGCATTCTATCTTTGCCATGTTTTTTGATTTCTTATTTTTTTTCAATAAAAAGCTTGTATTTGTAACCTCAAGATTACTTGTTGTTTTTGAAACTCTTCAACCGTTTATCCCAATACGCATCTATGACTTCTGATTCCGCAGAATCCTCGAATATTAGCTCATTTTGTTCCGATTTGGTAATGGTTCCAATGTGATTCCAGGTTACACTCTGCCATTCGTTTTCGGTCAACTCCCTGCCAATTGCTGCTTCGATAATCGCCCGCTTCAAAACAAGTTTTTTATCCCCTCTTATCCTTATCTGCATTCCGAAGTGAACGTAATCAGCATTGTTATTTTTGTTATCTTCGCAAACTGCTTTTGCAATAAGCATGTTCGCAGGCACTGCTTCAATAAAAACGCTTACCATTTTCTTCTTCTATAAATTAGAAGTAATCACCTACTCGCTCTACGGTTCTTGCAATGAGTTCAGCGCATTTATCGAGGTCTTTCAGGCTTAACAACTCCACTGGCGAGTGAATGTATCTTGTAGGCACACCCACCACACCAGTAGGTATGCCACTTCTCGTGAGATGAATTGCCGTGGCATCGGTCGTGCCGCCTTCGGATACGCTGAGCTGGTATTCTATATTATGCTGGGATGCAGTCTCCTTAAGCCACTTCAATACCGAGGGAGGAGTAATTATGCCACGACCTGCGGCATCGGAAACGGTAATTACAGGACCAAGTTCCATCTCTACCGTCGTGTCTTTCTTTTCTATCCCCGGGTGCCCGCCTGCTATATCGGTATCTATTGCAATTGCCACATCGGGGTTGAGTTCAAAAGCAGAAGTTCGTGCTCCTTTTAACCCTACTTCCTCTTGCACTGTACCCACGGCATGCACCTCGAATTTGGTATTTGCCCTTTTAAGTGCTTCTATCATTATCGCAACGCCGGAACGATTGTCAAAGGCTTTGCAAGTGACTGTTTCGTTCTTGAGACTCACAAAGTGCCTATCTATGGTGATCTGTGTTCCGATAGAGATGCCCATTTGCCTCACTTCTTCTTTGCTACGCGCACCCACGTCTATGAACATATCTTCAGATTTTACCACTTTCTCGCGCTCTTCCTTTTTCATTTTATGTGGTGGTTTCGAACCTATAACGCCATACACTTTCACTCTCTCCTTCTCTTTCCCGCTGCCCTTACCCTTGGGGTTGGGGTCAGCATGCAAAATCACACGCTGGTTAAGCAGCGTCTGGTCAAACCAGCCACCTATGGTCGAAAACCATATGAAACCTTTGTCTTCTATATGCTTCACCATAAGCCCTATCTCATCAAGGTGCGCAGCAATCATAACAGAAGGTTTATCGCCGTGCTTCGTTGCTATCAGATTCCCCAACCTGTCGGTCTTTATCTCATCCACATATTGCTTTATCTCCACTTCTACAATTTCCCTTACTTCGTCTTCGTAGCCTGAAACACCATGTACCTCGGCTAATTTTTTCAACAATTCTTTCATTTCAGTCATTTTCTTTTGCGATGCTTTTTTGATAAAACTTTTTTTAAAAGTTTTAGTTTCTGTCCCGCCTCCCGGATTTGAACCGGGGGCATCACGGTGCCCGCGCGCGGTTATGTGACCTTTGGGAGGTGGTCAGAAATTCGCACTACAGCCGCGTACTCTTCCAAACTGAGTTAAGGCGGGATTCTATTTTTACTATTAAGTTACTACAAGTTAAAATATATAAATATAAATAATTTTAAGAGGGAAGATGAAGGAGTTAATCGAAGAGGCGAAAAGAATTCATGCACAGGCAATCGAGGAGTTGGAAAGAGGAGAGAAATTAAATAACGAGTTATTAATAAGAGACGCGGCTGAGAAAGCGTGGTTGGAAGCTATAATAGCCTCAGACGAGCTCATCATCACGAAAGAATTGCCAATCCCTGAGACGCATGGTGAGAGATACAGAGCGTTAAGGGCTATAGAAGCGGAAGACGAAGGGATTAAAAAGTTAGGGTTGTCTGACAGACTTGGTGCGCGGGATACACATCTTCACCGGCAATGTTTCTATAAAGGCGAATGCGAAGTAAAAGCAATAAAAGAAGATTTAGGGAAGGTTAAGAGGTATGTAGAAGACATCGAAAAAACAGTTGTATCAATTACCGAAAGGTAATTAGGTTATGAGATTCAACCATTTTGTTTCAAACCTCTTCGTGTGATGCTATCAAT
>JAGXOR010000058.1 GCA_023659785.1 Methanomicrobia archaeon LH_S13 | reverse complement strand
AAATTGCGGAAAGAGATAAAGCGAATAGGGCAGAAAGAGCAAAGAAAAGTAGATGTGTATCTCTGCTGCTGGGGCGCCAGTGAACGTGCCCATAACCGAACCTTTTTTAGTGAGTTCGGAAGCTCCTTGCGATAGCTAGGAGTAGTTCACTTAAATCAAGTGTGATAACTATAATAAATACAAATTGAACCAAAAAGGAGAGAAATGTAGCGTAGTTTACAAAAAGGCCACCAACATGCAATTCGGTTTTGCTTTTGTCACGGACGAGTTGGATCTAAACGAGCGAAGTGGTGGTTAGAGGAGAGTAAGAATATGTCGGAGGAGGGAGCTTTCAATGTGAAGGACGTGCTCGTGGAGATGAAGGACTTATCAGACTCGATGTTAGACCTCGCTTATTCCGCTGTTCTGTATAGCAACCCGGAGATAGCGAAAGTGGTATCTAGATTAGAGGAGAAGATGCATTCGCTGTTATATAAAGTTAGAATAGCGATAATGCTGGGTACGAGGAACTTAGAAGATGCGATTGCATTCTCTGCAATATTACAAATAGCTTCTGCTGCGGAGAAAATATCTAATGCAGCAGGAGACATAGCAAAAATAGCGGAGTTAGTAGATATAACTCGTTATCTAGACCAGGAGGATTTTGAAGAAGCGGTAATAAACGTGCGGATAAAGCCTGCATCGGTGTTGAAGGACAAGACGCTAAAGGAATTAAAGCTCGAGACAGAAACAGGAATGGGTGTCTTGGCAATAAAAAGGGGCTCTAAATGGATATATTCACCGGATGAAAACGAGAGATTGAAGGGAGAGGACTTGGTTATCTCTTCCGGTCCGACCGAAGGAATACCGGTTTTCTGCAAAATGGCAACTGGCGAGGAATACAAGGAGAGGAGAAAGGAGAAGGAGAAGGAAAAGGAGGTTGCGAGAGAGAAGGGTATAAAAAGAAAAAGGATAACAGAAGAAATAGCTGACATCATAGCAGATATGAAAAACATGTCAGAGCTGATGGTTGGTCTTTCTTACTCTGCGGTTATGTTTGACAGCAAAGAAATAGCGGAGGAAGTAAGTGATTTGGAAGAGTCAATGGACCGGATGAAGGATGAGCTGGAGATATCTGTGATAGAGGCAGCGAGAGGAATAACGAACAAAAGTAATTTTGACGAGCTCAGAGGCTTGCTGCACGTTGCTATTTCTTCTGAAATAATATCGGATGCGGCGTATGAGATTGCAGACGTGGTGCTTCAAGATATTCAGTTGCATCCGGTTTTTTCCGCGTCCATAAAAGAATCGGACGAGGTAATATTGAAACTGGACGCGAAAAACGAGGACATATATAGGAAGACGCTGAAGGAGTTGAAAATAGAGACTCGAACGGGAATGTTTATACTGGCAATTCGAAGAAAAGACGGCAAATGGGTTTATAATCCAGCAGGAGATGCGGCGATAAAGAAAGGCGATTTGTTGATTATGCGAGGTCCAAAAGAAGGTGAGGAGAAGATAAAGGAAATTGTATCCCGACAATAGATATGATATGCACCTGACCAAAGAAGAAGAACAGATATACGAAGGAGAAGAAGGATGGACGAAGAAAAAAGCAATGGAGATATTGGTGGCAATTGGTGATATAAACCACGCTTCAAAATTAATACAGATAAAAACCGCACACGTATCCGGTGTATCTTACAAGACCATAGGCGAAGCTTTTGAGTTCATAAACAGCCTTGAAGGCAGAGTAGAAGTCAAAAGCACTTTAAATCCTATCGGCATGGATATAGAGAAATGGGATGAGATGGGCATTTCAAAGGAGTTCGCGAATAAGCAAACAGAAGTGCTTGCTGCGTATAAAAAGCTGGGTATCTCTGCCGACTGCACCTGCATCCCTTATCTTATTGGTAATGCGCCAGGAAAGGGTGAACATCTTGCATGGGCGGAATCCTCTGCGGTTTTATATGCTAATTCCGTCTTAGGTGCGAGGACGAACATGGAAGGCGCACCTTCTGCTCTTGCTGCTGCATTAATAGGAAAAACACCTTTTTATGGGCTTCATCAAGCCGAGAACAGGAAGCCGGAGATAAAGGTGTGTGTGAACTGCGACCTTGCAGATGCGGACTATAGTGCCCTTGGATTTATGATAGGCGACCTTGTAGGGGATAAAATACCGATGATAGAGATTCCTTCTTTGCCGAGTAAAGATGAACTGAAGCATTTATCCGCAGCGATAGGGGCAACCGGTTCTGTAGGAATGTACCACATAAGAGGAATAACGCCAGAATCAGAGGCTGAAGGAATGGAATCAGAGTTATCTGAGGAGAAAATAGAGATAGAAAAAAATGATTTAGAAGAGTTTTATGCTCTAAGCCGCACCCGTGAACCCGACGTAATAGCGATAGGCTGCCCTCATTGCTCCTCGCGTGAACTAAAACGTATATACGAACTCTTGAAGACAGGAGGTGAAGGAAGAAAGGTAGGAAAGGATTTCTTCATATTTACCGCACGCGCAATAACGCAAAACAATCAAACGCAGCGGATAATAGAGAAGATAGAGAATTACGGCGTTAAGGTGATTTGCGATACCTGTTTCGTAGTATCGCCAGCTTTTGAAAACTATGATTGTGTATTGACAAACTCGGGTAAAATGCAGAGGTACGTGCCTCTTCTATGCAGGGGTGCGAAAGCGATGTTGTGCAAGACGGAAGAGTGTGTTAGGGGAGCATTTTGATATGAGCAAACAAAAAAAGATATACATAAAGAAGTACGACGTCGGCGCTGACATAATGGTAGCAGTGTGCGATACGGAGTTGATAGGTAAAAGCTTTGAAGATAGAGGACTTTTCCTCAAAATCACGGAAAGTTTTTATAAAGGAGAAGAGGCAACCGAAAGAGAAGTGGTGAGTTCCTTGAAACATGCAACCATAGCGAATTTGGTGGGTGAAAGAGCGATAAAATGCGCCCTGGACAATACTTTTATCGAAGAAGCCGGGGTGATTTTCGTGGCTGGCGTGCCTCATGCGCAGATGGTGAAGATTTAAAATAAGAAAAGTTTTCTCGTGAAAATCTGTGTAATCAATCTTGTGGTTAATAACTTTTTATTCGCTCTTTTCCTCCTTCATAACAGATAAAAAACGTTTTGTTACCGCATCTTCTGCGAGTTGCACAATCGTACTTTTATCTTTTATCCCGCTGAAAATGCCAAGTGGTAACTGCGCTGCAGCCATCATTGCATGTCCACCCGCGGAACCTATTTCTCCAAATGCACTGACAAATGCATCGCTTATATTCACCCTTATGTCCTTACTCCTCCCAGAAATGCATATCGCATCCTCACACAGTCCTATTACAATAGCGGTTGTAATACCCTCGAGGTTAAGCAAATAATCAGCAGCCTGAGGAATAGCATCTCGATTCGCCACCACCCCCACACTTGTTATCAAATAGCTCCCTTTTATCTTTTTGTGCAGTATCGCACCGCCTACTACGTTCAGCATTTCTGTTGACATAGGCGGCGTTTCTATTTGCTCTAAAAGCTCTTTATCCGCCTTTACGTGCAGGAAAGCAGCAGCGAAATAATCCGCGGGATGCGTCTTACGCTTAAAACCACCCGTATCTGTTCTTATTCCTTGCAAAAGAGCGGTTGCTAATACTTTATCCACTGCTATACCCAGTTCCCGCAGATACTCTGTCATTATCGTTGAAGTCGCACCTTTATCTGTTCGAACGTCAAAAAAATCCGCATATACTTTCCTCTTATTATTCGCCACATGATGGTCTATAATGATGTCCACATCACCCTCCGGTGGTGGAGGCAAGGGGTTGTTTGCACCCGGGACGGTAGCATCTATAAGTGCCAATTTATCATATTCCTCTAATTTTTCCTCACGCTCTACTCTCCTCATCTCTATCCCTAAGATGTTTACAAAAGCTCGATTCACATGATGCCCTATTTCTCCACAATACAGTATGTCTGCTGGTACACCCACGTGCCTTGCTATCTGCTTTAGTGCAAGAGCAGAAGCTATTGCATCAGAATCTGGGCTGTCGTGAACAACAATTCCTAATTTCCCTCTTCCCTTTCCTTTTTCCTTTATTGCCTCTAGCATAGCAGTCAAAGCCTTTGCTTTCCTCTGGGCTTTCACTCTCTTCAGAGACTCTATCGCGGCTCTTGCCGTTATATCACGAGTGGATAAAGCCACGTCAATGTCTAACTCATTTAAATCCTCTTTATCCGCAGGTTCAATCGCTCGCACTACTAAACATGCATGAGGCAACCTCTCTTTTGCATTTTTCACCGCCTTCTTATTCACTTCGCTGTTATTGCTCATGATAAAAAACGCTTCTGGCTCTCCCTCGCTTCTTACTTTAGTGATCATCTCTGGCTCGCTTATGTCACCAACGAAAGCAATGAAATCTTCTTCCCTCAGCAATTCTACCTTCTTTTCGTCTGTATCCACTATGACAATATCTATCCCCCGTGCTTTCAACTCTTTTGCCACGGCATAGCCAACTCTTCCACAGCCAAAGATTACTTGCAGCACCTTACCTTTCCCTTTCTTTCTTGGTTCGTGCACGGTTTCACTTTCTTCTTCGCTCATTTGTTCTGTTTTTTTTTGATAGATTTTCTCTTACTAATAAAGGGTATGAGATACAGAGACTGGGAACCGATATACGAGGAAATATTGAAAGATTTTGGCTTTAAAAGAGAAAAAGATGAGGAAGCAGCGAGGATAGCATTTGAGATAATAAGTCGCAAAAGAAGTAAAGGGAAAGAAGTAAAGAAAAAGATAGAAGAGTTAATAAAAGGAAAAGCGGCGATAATCTGTGGTAATGCACCCTGTTTGGAGAATGATATAAGAGAAAAACAGCTTGATAGTAATGTTTTTTCTTTTACTCGTGAATACATAGTAATAGCAGCAGACGGAGCTACATCCGTTCTTCTACGCACTGCCATAATATCTGATATTGTAGTTACCGACCTCGATGGGAACATTGCAGATATAATATATGCGAACAGGATTGGCTCGATAGGGGTTGTGCATGCACACGGAGACAACATAGAGAAGCTGAAGAAGGTATTACCAACGTTGAATGAAAACGTGATATGCACAACGCAAAGCAGACCTTTAAGCCCGATGGAGAAGAGCGCCAGAGTTTACAACTTTGGGGGCTTCACAGATGGCGATAGATGTGTGTTTCTGGCGAAGGAATTTGGTGCGAAGAGGATAGAACTTGTAGGTTTTGATTTCGAGGATAAAAACGTAAGTAAGAGAAAGAGAAAGAAATTGAAATGGGCGAAGGGGCTGATTGAAGATGTTTTGTAGCCTAAATATTATATTCTCGTTATAGACATTTCACGCTTCTTTGGCATCATCTGCTGCAGGATTTCCTTTAATTGCGCATCGTTTATCATGCTCTTTAGCCTTCCAGATTGCGCCAATCCTATTAGCTGTTTCTCCAATTGTTCTGCAAATTCGGGCTTTGCCATTCTTATGTTATTCAACCTCTCCCTTGCCTCTGAAGTGAGAATCTGCTTGATAATAGCCTTCTTTGATTCCTCTGTCTCTTTCCTTCTCTCTTCCTCTTCTGCACCCCCTGTTTGTGCTTGGAGTGCCTGTTCATACTTCCTCCTTCTTATCTCCCCTAATTCTTCTTCATCTGTCATCCCTAACACCAGTTCCTTCTACCTTCTACTCCTCCTTTATTTTGCTTTGCATACTACTCCGTATCTCATGCGCAGTGTCATCGAGAAAAGATTGCCCTTTCGGCGATATTACTCGCCCTCTTTTCCCCTTCTCTGGATTAATTACGTACCCTGCTTGTTCTAACTGCAAAAGCACCGCTCTTATTATTTTCCCTGATGCTTTTTTGAACCTCTTGGGCTTTGCACCTCTTTTAACCCTGCCACCGTAATGCGTACGTAGCCTCGATACCCCTACCGGTCCATTTATGTATATTTGCCGCAGCACAGATGCACATCGCATCCACCACCAGTCTATATCCTGAGGGGGCAATTCTTTGTTCGCACCTTTTTTTACTTCCATAGCCCACTTTGGCAGACAGATACCCTCGTTCTTTTTCAATTTCTCCGCTACCAACTTTACCAGTTTATCTGGCCGCACATCGTATACCGTCGTCATTTTATTTTTCTATGCTATGCTATGCTATTTCTATTATCTTACTATTAAAACATTAAGAACCCTTATGGAATAAATACTTTTTCTTTTTACAAAAAAGAAAACCTGTGTAATCTTGTGGTTCAAATAGAAAATGAAAAGCGAAAGCACAAATACAAATGGTGTAAAAATAGGATTAGAATGCCATGCACAACTTATTACGAAATCAAAATTATTCTGTCCCTGCTCTACCGACTATCACAATTCCGAGCCAAACACGCACGTGTGCGCAACGTGCCTGGGCTTACCGGGTGCTTTGCCTGTGGTAAATGAACGTGCAATAAGATATGGCATAAAGGTGGCGCTTGCACTGAACTGTGAAGTGCAACCCCAAATAATTTTCTACCGAAAGAATTATTATTATCCCGACCTTCCGAGGGGTTTTCAGATTACGCAGTATGATTTCCCCATCGCATTGAATGGACTTGTGCAAATAGAGAGTGCGAGTGGTGGCGATGGAGGGAGAGAGCGAGGGATAAGAATAAGGATAAGAAGGGTACACATGGAGGAAGACCCCGGCAGGTTGGTGTACAAGGGAACGATAGATACTGCGAAATATTCTTTGGTTGATTATAACAGGTCAGGAATACCCTTAGTGGAGATAGTAACCGAGCCCGACTTGAGGTCGCCAAAAGAGGTACGTATATTTTTAGGTGAGCTGAGGAGCATATTGGGATATTTAAGCGTGTTTGATGGCGATTTGGAAGGGGCAATGCGGGTTGATGCGAACATATCGGTAGGGGGAGGAGAAAGAGCAGAGGTAAAGAACATTTCTTCCTATAAAGACGTGGAGCGCGCTTTATCTTTTGAGATAACGCGTCAAAAGAACTTAGTGCGTCGAGGTCTCAAAGTAACGCTGGAGACGAGGCATTATGACGAAGTGCGTGGAATAACGCTTTCTATGCGGACGAAAGAGTTTGAGCATGATTACCGGTACTTCCCTGAGCCCGACCTTGTGCCTATTCGTATTTCCGACATGGTAAGTGAGATAAAGGGGGAGATACCGGAACTGCCGGACGAAAAGAAGAGGCGTTTTGTGTCGCAGTATTCCATAGCGCGCGAGCATGCGAATACGCTCACCTATGACATAAACATAGCAGATTTTTACGAAGAAGTGGCATCAAAAATGGATGCAGGGTTGAGTGCTGTGTGGGTAGCGGACGTTTTGAAGGGCGAGTTAAATTATCGCGGTATTTCGATGCGTGAGGCATCAAAAAGGGTTTCTGCCGATGATTTCGTTGCCATGTTACGATATTTTAAAAAAGGCGTGATTACAGAGCGAGGTGCGACGGAAATAATAAGGGAGATGCTCGACCACGGGGGTAAGCCTGATGAGATAATAAAGAGGAAAGGATTGGCAAGTATAGGTTCAGCAGAGATTGAGAAGGCAGTGTTGGAGGTGATAAAGGAGAACGAAAATGCGGTAGAAGATTACAGAACAGGTAAAAAAGAGGCGTTGCATTTCTTAGTTGGACAGGTGATGAGAAAAACGAGGGGAAGGGCAAATCCAAAGGATGTTTCTAAATGGATAGAGGAAAAAATATGATGACAAAATATGAACTTTTTGTCCATTTTTCTATTATTTGATAGTA
>JAGXOR010000057.1 GCA_023659785.1 Methanomicrobia archaeon LH_S13 | reverse complement strand
AATACTATCAAATAATAGAAAAATGGACAAAAAGTTCATATTTTGTCATCATATTATTAAACAAAAACACGCATAACTTCTGTTTCGGGTTCAAGAGAAGTAATAGAGTACGATTTGAGTATAGCAGGAAAGATGGTGGCTTCGCCTTGAGTGCGAGTGGAAACAGCACCATTTGGAGCTTGAACTTTAATTGTACCTTTCATTACGATTAACATGCGAAATTCATCTTTAACCTTTTCTTCCACTTTATCTCTCTTATTCAGCCTGATTGACTGTAAGTTAAATAATCCCGGGATGCTAATTAAGCTCTCTATGTGAGCATTCTCTGTTGGTTGTGCTTTTAGGACTTCTGGTTTTACATACTTAAAAGAAAGAGAAGCTAAGAGAGCAGTAATATCTACTAATTTGGTGGTCTTTCCTCCTCTTATTGTGTCATCACCTGAACTCATTAGTTCTATAAATTTCCCCCTTATATTTGAATGCGGATGGTCAGTAGGGTTCAGAATACCTTGGCCTTCTTTTAAATAAATCCTATTAAGGTATTTATCTATGATTTCTTCCCTTTCTTCCTCGGGTTTACTTAATGCGTGGGCAAAATCTACCATCAAAAAAGATTCTTCAAATGTCCATTTATTACGTTTATCTTCCATAAACGCATTAAACTCTTCTGCATACTGGTTAATCAGTTCCTCTTTAATCTCCCTGCTTACTGTAAGTCCACGAGTTCTTAAATACGCCTCAATAAATTCGTCTAAATCGAAAAGATATTCATAACTACTGAGCAATTTATCCTTTTTACCTTCCGTTCTTTTCGATACTTCATTATACCTTTGCTCAAATCCCGGCACATCCCTTTTTAGTTCCTCAAACGGTTTAAATCCATTTAACCCGGTCATCCCTTCCTTATCTATGGCAAACTGAACTTCAATCTTGAGATTTGCATCTGGATAGTTCTCGGAATCCAATATATTAAGTATTGCTGCCAAACCTCCCCATGGATGTACCTGGATAGACAGCGGCTTTTGAGCGTCCAAAACCTTAAACATTATGGGAAGCGTTCTGCGGTATGCAAAAATTCTAAATATCCGTTCTCCTAATATCGCTATGGCTATTTCATCATTGTAGCCAATGAATTCATTTAAAGGCAGCAATAGGGGTTCAATTAGGCTGGGTAATTTAGGATGAGAACCATACCAGGCTTCCGCAGCAAATCTGTTCCAATCGGTTATTCCCAGGAAATTTGGTATAAATGCTTCTTTACCCTTCCCACCCCAGTTATAATCAGCAATCTGAGGTTTAATATCAATAAAGGAAGGATTTCTTAAGAAGCTTTTGACTGCTTCTTCCGGCCATGCCATCTTTGGTATGATCTCCTTTATTCCCAGGTTTACAATCTCATCTGCTCTCTCCTGAGTATTTGCATTGGAATAGCATCTAAACTCAGGCGCATTGCCTGAAGGTCTGAGGTGGATAACGTCTTTGTTTTTAAAGATTATCCGCGCTCCATCAGTAAATATCATCCCGAAGATGGGTTTAAACCCGAGTGAATGAAAGTAAATCAGCTCAAGTTGTTTTTTCTTCATTAGCAGCTCTTTTGCTAAGGGTAATTCTTCTTTAGAAAGCACCTTCTCTTCTCTCTCCTTGTTGATAATTGTTACCCGGTCATCAAAATATGCCTGGTCTATGTTTTTATCCCCGGGAGAAATGCTTTCGATGATTTTCCCGCTCAGCTTTCTAAACTCCTGCATCCCGATAGGGAACCTTATCCGGTCAGCCTGGGTGAATCGCTCAGGTAGAGAATCAATTAGCTGTGACAGTGTCTTTTTCTCCTTAATGGCTAAAAGTAAAGCACAGATTAAAGGTAGAATAGAATCTCTTGTGGGAAGTGCTTTTAATGTATTTTCATTGATTTGAAAGTCAGTCTGGGTAAGGAATCCTCCATTTACTTCCCAACCGACCACTCGCTCGAATCCGTTATCAACAGCATCCAGCATTGCTTTAATTACATGCGGTGAGCCTATCCTGGTCTTCGTTAACTTAAGCTTTTCCTTTAATTCTGTATCAACAGCATCACTTGAGCTTACAGGAACGGCAGCAAAATCAGCACCGAGATATTTGGCTGCTAAAATTCCTAACATATCCCCTCTTAAGAACCTTCCATTCTCGTCTGATAGCCAGGGTCTATCTGAATCTCCGTCTGTTGAGAGAACGGCAAAAGGATGGTTTTTCTCTGCCCAATTCTTTACTAATTCAAGGTCTTCTTCTCTTATTGCCTCTGTATCCACCGGGATGAATGTATCACTCCTGCCAACGGGGATAACCTGTGCACCTAATCCTTCCAATATCTCTACTGCTGTATCCCTTCCCACCGCGGAGTGCTGGTAGAAGACAATTTTATTTCCTTTTAGGTCGTGAGAATCTTTTGAGAATACATGTAAGTAGCGGTCAATGTAAAACTTCCTTGGTTCGGAATTGACTGGGCCTAAGGAGATTGGCTTTTTAAACATGCCCTTTTCATTAAATAGCGTCTCTTCGTCTGTTTTGGCATATTCTTCTCTTCTTATCTTAGCTACATGAGTAAGAATGCCTGGCTCATCAGACTTTAAGACTTCTCCTTCCCTTTTGTTATATTTAATGCCATTTCTGTCCTCTGGGATGTGGCTTCCAGTAATCATAATGCTGGCTTTACCCTTTTGCATGGCATAGTATGCTAATGCGGGAGAAGAAATTCTGCCACAGTTCTCTGCCTTACTGCCTGAATCCTCAATCCCTTTTGCTACTGCAATCATGATTCGCTCAGTTGAAAACCTGAGGTCACCAGCAATATATATGGTATCACCTGATTTGATATCTCCAATTCCAATAAGATAATCAATAAAGCCACGAGTGTTTATATAGCATTCCATGTCTGTCATGCTCTCAACCACACCTCTGAGACCGCTCGTTCCAAATCTTAGTTGGACAGGTTTAATAAAATTTTCACGTCCCATATCTACTCTTATTTTGAATGATATATCTCCAGAGCTTCTTCCACGCTCCCCTCTTCCACGGTGATGGCATAAATGGCATTGCTCATCCTGATTGCGTCTTCGAGCGACTTTTGATGAATGTTTCTACCCGTAGCATTTCCAGCAGCGCCACTGACATGAATCTGGTCATGAAGTCTTTTGAGGAATGACTCGACATCGTCACTGGACCCACCAGCACAAATTACCTTTGTGCGACCCGCTGCCTGGACAGCTTCTTTGAATATCTCTCCTGACTCATAGCCTTCCTTTTTGGGGTAGTTCACCTTAACAAAATCGCTGCCAAGGCATGCAGCCACACCCGTGGCACCAGCAATCAGATGGGGGTCTTTCTCATCTGCCACTGCCTTGCCGCGGGGATACATCCATAAAACGGTTATCAAGCCATATTGATGTGCATTGTAGACAATCTGCGCAGCTTGATGGAACATCTCACCCTCATACTCACTTCCCGGATAGACCGTATAGCCCACTGCCGATATATTTAGTCCGCTGTTGTTACGAAAATCCACTACCTGTTGAACTTCCAGCCACTGCTGACTGATTGGGTCAGACTGAGAAGTCTTGACAAGATTTGTTTTGGAATTTAGCTTTACCAGATAGGGGATATCTGGATAACGCATTCCATATCTGGCAATCAAACCAAGCTGAGTGGCAAAAACACCGATTTTTGAAAGACTGGCAATCTTGAATAGATGCTCTGGATCACTATTATCCGGATGGATTCCCGCACCAAAAAAATCGTCATTTAGGTGCTCTACTTTTTGATCGCCTGCCAAAAGCATCAATCGCCCGGTGTATCTAGTAATTGCCAGATAATTCTTGATATAATCTCCTCGCACTGCCTTTGGAACATCCATTGGTACAATTACATCATTTGCTTTAATTGTCATAGTTCTCCTTCTTTTTTCTTCCCTTTTTTCATTGTATATAAAGCATAACTTCCTTCTATTTAAGACACAGATTTACACAGATTTACACGGATTTTTTCTTTCTTTTGGTGGCATATCTTTAACGGCATTGCTCTTTTCATCATATTTTTTGTTTTGGTAAAGCTTTTTGCTTGCAAAAAGGTTTGTGTTAATCTGTGTCAATAATTTATTTTCTTGCTTTTACTCAAATCTCTTCATATACCTCCGTTCCACGAACTTCTTCAATCTGTATGCAAAGACATTAACCACCATGCCTCTGAAATACATCACTGCTTTATTACTACCGAGCGAAATAAAAGCTCTTGGGTTCTGTATCGTATTCTTTGGTCGGTATCTCCGCAATTTTTCTGCTTTTATCGTTCGTATTATATTCTCCGCAGCTACTTCTCCTTGTCTTTCTGCCTCTTCCGCATTTTGACCAGAGCGAACACCTTCTCTTTCAAAAGATGCCGTATCCCCAACTGCAAATACGTCCTTCATACCTTCCACACGAAGATAGGGGTCCACTTTTAGCCATCCTTTCACCTTTGGTACTTCGAGTTTCTCTAAGAGGCTGTTTGGTTTTATTCCCGCTGTCCAGATGATAATGTCATAAGGGAGTTTCTTTCCGTTTTTGAATGTTATTTCGCGCTCGCGTACTTCTTGCACCGCCGTTTCCGTCAATATCTCAGTACCTCTATCCAAAAGAAATTTTGATACATAGTTTGATACGTTCTCGGTGGAGAAAGTTGGCAATACCTGTGGCATCATCTCCACAATAGATATTTTCGCTGATGCTTTCTTATCCCTGAGGTAATCAATCAGTTCGCCGACAACTTCTACGCCTGTTAACCCGGCACCTATAACTGCAATGTGGATTTCCTTCGCGGAGAAATCGATTTTATCAAGTGCATTTTTCGTCTCTACTGCACCTTTTAACGTATTGACAGAGTAGGATAGCTCTTCTGCACTGGGGATTCCAAAAAATGTCTGCTCGGCACCGATAGAAATCACGAGAAAATCATATGCTATTTCTTTTCCCCCGTTTTTCGTCTTCACCTTTTTCGCTTTAAAATCAATGTTTACAACCGTATCATTTATGAATTCTGCACCTATTTTTGCTGCGAATTTATTTAAATCTCCTGATATCTCCTCTGGTATAACTTTTCCACTCAGTATCTCCGGATGTGCCGCCTGATATTCAAGTCTCGTTTTGCGATCAATCATTGTAATATCAGCGTCTTTCAAGCGTTTCCGCAGCTCGCTTCGCTTGCTTAGCTCGTTTGCGACTTCCACACCGCCAAATCCACAGCCCAGCACTATAACTTTCATAGTCAAAACAAATTATTCCAATCTTATAGCGGGAATCCAGTCGTAATATCTCTTTCCATTAGCATCTGTGAATTCTGTGCAGTTTATCCAGCCATTCGATGTTAGCAGTGCTTTCTTATGATCATTAGGATTTAATTTCGCTTGTCAAGCTGATTGAGTGCAAAAGCATAAGCCCCGATAGCGACCGCATTGGCGGTTCCGAGCCGGGTTATTCCCACACCCACACGCTTTAATGGGTCGTACTTGATTTTCCTGCCGCTAAACGGAACCATAATTTCACGGGTATCACCTCTTATGAATTGCATAAGCTCATGATTATTCTCAAGGTTAAAGGCTTTTACTTCAAGACGGTTCAGAGATGTTCCCGACGTAGTAGTGTACTGGGTATTCATTTCATCAACGAGTCGCTGTAAAAAGAGAGGGTAAGCCCTTGAAAGCCCGCCACCAATTACAATAAGACCGTCAATCAACGTGATAGCGTTGGCAAAGGCATCCCCTACCACAATGGCGAACTCTTCAAATGCTTTACAAGCTGCCTTCCTTTCTCCCTCTTTCCAGCCCATACCTATCTCAAAAATCACCTTTGGGGAGGGGCTGTTAACCATCTTGATGCCAGCTTCACGTGCGTACATGCGTCTTATCCCACGGATACTCACAGTCTCCTCCACACTACAATCGCACATAATTTTGTTTCTCGTTCGATTTATCTCGCCCTGAGCAGAATTATCTCCTAAAAAGAGTTCCCCTCTATGAACAATCCCTCCACCAAAACCAGTGCCAAATGTTGCCCCAAACATGTTTTGGTATCTCTTGGGGCTTCCACTCTTCGCGAGCAAGGCGTTCACCTCAGGAAGGAGTCCGGCAACCGCCTCACCATACGCAAAAAGGTCACCATCATTATTTATAAACACGGGTATCTGAAATATATCTTCAAGCATTGGCCCTAAGGCAACTCCACCTTGAAAAACGTGAAGGTTTTCCAGATTACCGATGATTCCATCCTCGTATTCGGCAGGACCAGGAAAGCAAAAACTTATGGCAACCGGCTTTTGCGACAGTTTCGACTGCAACTCCTTGAAACCGTCAATAATGGTCTGTAAAAACAATTCGAGGTTATCTGTACGAGCGGACATGCCTATTCGTTCCACAATTTCCTCTCCACCCCTTACCGCAGAAAAGATCAGGTTCGTACCTCCAGCATCGAGAGTCATTATAACCCTATTATCTCCCTCTATCGTATCTCATCCCCTCCGAGAGCTTCTTTTAAATTAAATCCCTTATCAGTTGATAATAAGAATCCGCCTCTATTCTCTTCTTCCCCACCGCAAGACGTAGATCCACTGCGTTTATCATGCCATCTTTTGACACTACTACCTTTCCAAACTCATTTTTTAAAATTAAATCCACCGCTGCTGCACCCAAACGCGTTGCCAATATACGATCCCAAGCAGTAGGATTTCCTCCTCTTTGAATATGTCCTAATATGTCTGCTTTCGTCTCTGAACCTGTTAACTCTGTAATCTTCTTCGCAATCTCTTCGCCCTTCGCTGCTCCTTCGGCAACCACAATAATCCAGCTAAACTTACCTCTCCTACGTCCTTCCTCAATGTCACGGAGCATCTCTTCTAAATCGTATCCCAGTTCGGGAACCAACACCTCCTCTGCTCCTGCGGCTAAAGCCACTTGAATAGCTATATATCCACACTCCCTGCCCATTACTTCCACCACAAAAATTCGATCCATACTCGTAGCAGAATCCTGAATCTTATCTATTGCTTCTAAGGCGGTATTTATTGCTGTATCTGCTCCAATGGTAATATCCGTGCCATTAAGGTCATTATCAATGGTTCCTGGCACACCAACGCAAGGAATATGCCACCTTTCCCAAAGCTCAATCGCACCTCGATAAGTCCCATCCCCTCCAATAACAACCAGAGCGTCAACTTTATTCCTCTTTAATACCTCTACCGCATGACGCTGTCCTTCTTCTGTTACAAACTCGTCGCAACGAGCACTACCTAAAATTGTCCCTCCTCTATTTATAATCCCTGCTACCGAACGGTGGTCTAAAGGTTTCATCTCTTCGTCAATCAAACCTGCATAGCCTCGAAGGATTCCAATAACCTCTAATTTATGATGCAATCCATATCTTACCACACTGCGGATCGCAGCATTCATTCCTGGGGCATCGCCCCCACTGGTTAATACACCAATACGCTTTATCATTTGTCAACTTAATTTCCCTGTTGCCATCTCCGCTGCATTTGCGAGCGGATATCCTGACTGTGTGAATAGCAGCTTCAGGGCACTCTCTTTTGTTTCTGGCTGCGTTCCTGGGTGTTTATCAGTAGTGGTAAATTCTCCTTTCACATACTATACTCCACTCCAGCATCCTTCGCCGACCTTTCATAGTTACTTTGGATATTTATTAGGTGTATAAATAACTTGACTTTGTTATATTAGTTAGAATTGCAACCCTAAAAAGCCTTCTATGAT
>JAGXOR010000056.1 GCA_023659785.1 Methanomicrobia archaeon LH_S13 | reverse complement strand
AAAAAGCGGAAATCTTTTTTGTCCGCTGGATAAATGGATGCAACAATTGATGATAATCAAAAATGTTATATATGACTAAACATAATCGGATAAAATGAGGTATGTCCGAGTGTCCTATGTTTATCCGAAACTCAACCTATAACCATCTCCACTTTGTTCGGTAAAAACCGAACGTTTTCGATAGTTTTATCAGGGGTTTGAACGATGTTATCAGTGAGTGCCGAGGAGGGGCGCTTTGAACATACCCAAAATAAAAGGAGGTGAAAACCGAAATGAAGAAAACGATGATGGGTGGGGTACTATGTGTATATGCACTGGTAGTACTAATATCAATAGCACCAGTATGTGCAGGGAACGACGATGGCGAGAATCCACCAGAAGTAGGGGTTGAATGGATCAATGACTACCCGGGCACAGAAAACGACCTATATTACATGGATGACTCGGCAGGTGGACTGTATAACAAATTAGGTAATACAGGTTGGAACAAGAGGTTTAACTATGGCGACAGCTTGGCATGGGAAGAAGACTTTAAAGATGTGTCCAATGGAGGTACAGATAATATCTACATTGACGACGTTGATATTGCGATGTTTGCCGGGCATTCGACCGTTAAAGATGGGCATGTAGCATTATATTTCACAACGCTACATGACGACTACTATCTTGAGTGGTTTGACCCAGAATGGGGTGACAGGGATCTAGAATGGATAGGACTACATTCATGTCAAGTACTTAGAGATGCCGATTTATCCTATTGGGCGTGCTCTCTCAACGGACTACATCTACTTTGTGGATTTAAGTCTTACGCATATGATACATCAACACCAATGGGTCAAAAATGGGCTGACTACATGGTAGATGATGGATGGTGGGATGTTGCATATACGGTAAAGCAGTCGTGGTGGTATGCCGCTGATGTCAGTCAGCCTTCTGGCACGGTAGTTCGTGTTATGGGAGAAACTCCAGAATGTGGAGACGATTATATCTGGGGACAGGGCTCTGTTTGTTCGGACCCGCCAGTTGACGGAACAAAATACTATTGGACGCATATAGTTTAGGAGGTGTGTAAGAACAAATGAAAATGGAGAGATTGGGAATGTTGCTGATAGTTTGTATCTTAATCTCATCAGCAGCTATGACAGCAGGTATTGCTCTACAAAGATCCGAAGAACCGATAACATTGCCGGTAAAGCAATATACATTTGAAATGGACACGGCTTATCCTGACGTTGCTCCCGCGATGACCATTTATCAGGTAAAGAGCGTCAATATATCGGAGATGGACGTTGAAGCAATTGGAAAGCTTCTGGGCATCAATGGGGGAGCAGGTGTTGTAAACGATGGAGTACTTGGGATGGTTGAAGGGACTAAAGCACTTAATGTCTATACTGTATCCGGTGCTATATGGTATGCAGATACGGCAAAACTATTTAGATCGGTAGAGAAAGAACCGAGGTTACCGTCGGATGCCGAGACTATGGAGATAGCTGAAACTTTCTTGTCAAGCAGGGGGCTTTTTCCAGGCGATGCTGTGGTGAGTAATGTAGTGGCAGATGAACAGGGTGAAATAAACACGTCTACAAAAGAGGTATCTAACGTAATCAAGACAGACTTACAAGTTATTTTTGGCAGAAAAATAGACGATATACCGGTAACCGGTCCTGGATCTAAGTTGAAAGTGTATATAGGAAATGGAGGAGAGGTCACAGGTTTCTACAAGGCATGGAGAGCCCTTGAACCACATAGCGAATGCAAAATAAAAACACCGGAAGAGGCATTTGAAGATCTAAAAGCTGGAAAGTGCAGATTTGCAGGGCCAATCGGATTTGATAAAGCGATAGTAAATGAGATTTCATTAGCATACTACATGGAAGCTGCAGATAAAGAACAGAACTTTGTAGAGCCAGTATATGTATTCAAAGGAGAGCTTCTCTTTGGAGAAGATGTGACAGAGTTTGAGGCACTCGTCCCGGCAGTGCCTTGAATTCTCTTTTTTATTTTTTGAGGTGAAAATGAGGATGTACAAAGATATAATAAAATAACAGAAAAATAATAGATATATTCGATGATTCTATTAGATAAAATAACGCTGGATAAGAAAGCATTTGATGTCTTGGCATCGGAAACAAGAATCAATATCCTTAAAAAGCTTGATTTAAGACGCATGACCGTTTCAGAATTATCCAAGACATTAAACCTATCTAAGTCCACTGTTTATGAACATTTAGAAAAATTGGTGGATGCAAATTTTGTGAAGAAGAACGATGACAATAACACTAATAGGGTTTACTATGAGCTTACAGAAAAAGGCAGCGCAATTCTTCATCCACACGAAAAAATAAAAATAATGGCTCTTCTCTCCTCCGCGGCATTAACTTTTATTGGTGGTGCTATCGAGATATACAGATTTGTCATTGGTACTGTCTTTAGACCTCTGATGCCGCTTCCAGAACCAGTGATAATCCACGAACCAAAGCATCTTATTCTCGGTTTAATCATGATCGCATGTGGCGTCTTGTTTTTGTACTTGACATTTCAACTTCACACACATCGAAAAAGAAAAGTAAGAAAAGCACGGGTTAAAAACTAATATATAACCATCTCCACTTTGTTCGGAAAATCCGCACGTTTTCGGTAGTTTTATCAGGGGTTTGAACAATACTATCACTGAGCGCCGAGGAGGGGCGCAATGATAGAAGTACCCAAAAAATTTAGGGGGTGATGTGGAAAAGATGAAATTAACAGTGAAGAAGAAAGGGTTTGCGGTTTTGTTTGTGGGTTTGCTGATATTGAGCAGTACGACAGGGATAGTAAATGCATATGACCAACCGGAAGAAACTTGGACACAGAAAGACTCTGCCCGTGCACATACAGGCTATGAATGGATTAACGTATATACTGCCGCTACGGTGGGATATTTTGGAGCTCCTTGGATTCCCGGGAGAGACGTTTATGAATATAACTTTAGAATAACAGGGGTTGGAGAGACAAGAGACGATGACGGAAATCCAGAAGAGTTGTGTAGAATTCAGGCGGTACAAATTAAAGAGACCGTTAATAAGGGGCATCAAGCGATATGGACAAGCACGGATAAACGTTACATAGGAGCATGGCCACACAGTGGTACGAATGCGGACTATTACGATGCAGCTTATGCAGTTGCTTCCCTTGCGATAAGTGCAATAAACTCTTATGCCGGCTTTGCGTTGTCCGCTACCAGTTTCGTAGCAGCACTCTTAAGTGCTTGCGATGACAAACAAGATGGAGAAACAGTATGGCGCGAAGGGATTATTCCCCCGACCAGACAGATGTTGGTCACTGGTTCTGGTGGCTTCATGATGTAGACCCGAACCAGGAAGTTAAGTTTACGGTAGATGATTATTTGTTTGGACCGGGATACGATATGGTAGCTGTTGGATGGACATTCGTTTGTACTACTCCAGACCCTCCGGGAAAAATGTCAGCGGCTGAGATGGAGAAGTATGGTATAGAGAAGATCCCCCTAAACGAACTCAAAAAACGTGCTGATGAGCTCCATATAGCACCTGAAACAGTCGAAGAACTATTGAAACAGGGAGAGCCAATATACTACGCTCACAACTTACCTGTTGTAGCAATCCCTCACCATCCTGAACCGCCAGTCTTTCTTCCTAAAATACTCGAAAAATTAGGCGAAAAATAAACAATGCCTAAGAGACAAAAACATTCAAAAATTTTTTCTTTTTTTTCTTTTTTATATCGCAGTCACACTTTTGCTTATCTTTTCGATCCAGTCTAGTGTAGTTTGATTCTTCTCTTCTTTTATATACCGCACCGTCTCATTGTTTAAATCTATGCCGATTTTGTATATTTTTCCTCCTATTGAAGGGAATAATTCTACGTAAGTGTCGTTCCATATTATTCCAGATGGTACACCAAACGGTTTTCCTCCGGCCAATTCCTGCACTCTCTCATCTTTTAAAGCTATTTCTTTCGCCTTCTGCCCCCAATCTATTCTTTCTATATCAGGTGAATTGTTAATCTCTTGTGAATGATTTAGCAGCTTTACTCCAAGCATGCTTGTGCCAATTATACCAATAATAATCAATATCGCTATGAAATAGAAAGTTCTGGTACTCATTTTTATCTCTTTAAAGCTGATAGTGGGGGCAGGTATATAAACCTTTTCTTTTTGTTCGGTAAAATCCGAACGTTTTCGGTAGTTTTATATAGGGGTTTGAACAATACTATCACTGAGCGCCGAGGAGGGGCGCAATGATAGAAGTACCCAAAAAATTTAGGGGGTGATATGGAAAAAAATGAAAACGAAAGAGGTATTGGCGATAGGCGTAATAGTGTTACTGGCAGTGAGTGGCATCGTCGGGCTGGTTATAGCAAATACGAAAGATATAAATGCAGAAGCAGATGGAATAGAATTTACAGCAGATGAGCTACAAGACCTTTATTCCAAATACGAGGTAACGGAAAACGATATAAAGTTCGCGATGAATGAGATACCTTACTACTTGGAAGGGACGATTCTGGATAGCGATATGAGAGTTATAGCATCCGAGATGGGTGAACCACCAGAAGGGTTAAAAGAAGGAGATTACGATATAGTGATAAGCACAGCAGAGATGTTCGCCATAATAGAAGATGCAAGAGAGCGGTATATAGAGAAGTATGGTGTAGATCCAGCAAATCCTGAAGTGGACGTTGTGGATGGCGTTCCTCTTCCTAAAGAGGAAGTACAGAGACTCGTTAAAAGCGGGAAGATTGATTTAGCAGATGCAGAACCCTTAGTAGGAATTCTAGGTGGGCCTTCTGAGGGTCCTCATGCGATTAGCGGGAAGATATATGCACATATTTTCATAGCGAAAGACGATAGACATAACCCAACAGAATATTTTACAGCTGATACTAGCGCTGCCTTGTGTCGATTTGAAGATCAGTTCGGTGTTGACATGAAGTGGATCTGGTATTTTAACTATTGGGACGCAAGCGATATTAGTCCAGCTGACAATAGCATTAAAGCACTTGAGGATCTAGCGGAAGATGAAGGTTGGATAGTAAATGCAGAAAATGACATAGTTATAGGGTGGTTACATGATATGGATCACAACGGTATGGCATATGTAGATGGATCATACTGCGTATGCTCGGACACGGCAAGCGGTTATGATTGGCCACATGACAGCATTGTTCAGCACGAGACTTCCCATCTCTTTAACGCGCGAGACCAGGGATATTGGTGTTATGAGCATCCAAACTGTGTGATGAATTACTGTTGGGCTGCGCTACATGGAACAGATATATGGTGCAATTCATGCAGAGAAATCGTCAATGAGAATATATGGGGCTGGTAACTGACTAAAAAGTAAGAAGGACTAAAAAATTTATAATTTTTTCTATTTTTTATTTTTTATAAGGAGATGAAAACAAGAAATAAGATATTACTTGGTGTAGGTATTGGAGTATTACTTGTAGTAGGCTTTTATGTTATCTTTCCTTTTTATCTCGCTGGTCCTCCACTGCCCCTTTTCTCCATAGAGAACAGAGATGTTAATAATCACGAGGTAGTTGTCGAAATATTTGATTTGCATAACAAATCAATATTCAAAGAAACACTTAAGTTGGATCCGAAAGAGAAAATATACTATCCTAGACCATTTTGGCTTTTATTGCCAGGGTTAAGGGTAAAAGAGGACTGTACATTTAAAGTTACTGTGGATGATGAAGCTACAAAGATGTATCAGACAAAGGTATATCCTTGGACACAAGTTTGCATATTCCTCTATACAAAACACCCTGTTTCAGGAGAGATAAATCCTATCGCTATAACTCAGGTAGTTGTGTAATTTGGTAGTATTGTTCTACCAAAAATGTGTAAGAGCGCCGAGGTAAGTATAAAGAGAAGGAGGTAATATAAAAATGAAAATATATGAAGTGATCAAAATCATCCCACTTTTTTATTTTTAGGAGGGTGAAATGAAAAGACTTGAAAAAGTAGTAGTTACCTCTGCATTAGTGATAGGGATTGTTATCGTTTTATACTTCTTTTTGGCCATCTATTCCCCTGGAGGTGGACTTTACTTACTTGCAGAAAAAAGTGAGAAATACGCCTGAAAACTATATTGAAGTTACTATGACCGAACTTGAAAAATACCCTTACGTCAAACAAGCAGTGATGAACCCTACTAAAGAAATCAGGGTTCCCTTTAATAATGATAAAAGCACAATGGAATTTTTAAAAATACTTTGGGACGCTAACCGAACTGAATATATTCAGTTTGGACAAGATTACTACAGGATAAAAGCAATTTGTGCTGATTAAGGTTTGCGCTTTCTCTGATTGGCAATATAAATATTCAATAATCGCTCATTTTTCCTTGTTCTACATTTCTATTTAAACCTTTGCTTTTTGTTCGGAAAATCCGAACGTTTTCGGTAGTTTTATCAGGGGTTTGAACGATACGATTAGTGAGTGCCGAGGAGGGGGCGCAATGATAGAAGTACCCAAAAAATTTAGGAGATGAAAAAATGAAAAAGAAGAACAGCGATGATGATGGTGCGTGGTACGAACGATGGGGATGGGGTGTTTTTAAAAAAGGACTTCATCAGATAGAAGGATTTGATACATCTGTTAGCGACGACCCTAACCACGGCGAGACATTTGCAGACTATATGATAGTTAACGAGTATACCATAAAAACCGCCTGGTTTAAGATGGCCGATGATATAGAACCTATTGATATGAGAGCAGTAGTGATGGGCGTTTGCGATGATGGATATGAGACCTGGAACGACCATCTGTGGGGACATGGTAGCGTGGCTTCTGACAAGACAGACCCAAGTTGCTTATTCTGGGCAGTGCATACCGTTTAAAGGAAAAATGAAAAAAATATTTGCAACATTTCTGGTAGCGATTGCGGTGCTCGGTGTTGTAGCAGCTGGAGCTGGTTTTGCCAATAATTCCGCAGATGGAGGGATTGCCTCGTATGAGCCTGCGCAGTCAGAAATACTTGTTCATTATGGAAACGACAGTATCGAAGTCCTAACTCCGGGGATGCCAGAATTTGATGAGTTATGGGAATCTTCTTTAAATGCGATCAGGTCAATTTTGTGCCGGACAGCTCAAAGGATGTTAAATATATGGGTGTTTATGTGGCGAATGTAACAGCGATAAAGGCGCTTAAAGAACTCCTCGGGATAAGTGAGCCGGAGTCGCTAAAGACGAAGCCAGAAATTGTTTTAGAGGAGGGTATGACCCTTCCGGACACACCTGATAAAACGATGGTTTACAAAGTCAAGATTGTGTCAGATGACCCGATTAAACTCGAAGTGCTCAAAGCCTCAGGGGGAGTAGCATACGCAGACCTGTCAAAAATATACGGCGATATAAGCAACCCACCAGATCTGCCATCAACGGAAACAGCTGTCGAATCAGCCAGAGAATTCTTGGGCGATAAAGGACTGATGCCCATAGATGCAGAGTTTAGCAAAGTCGTGACAGATTTCGCTGAAATAGCGAGAAAAGACCAAAATACAAGTGAAGTAAGCATAGGCATTAGAAAGACTCAAGGAGGAAGGGATACATGGTGTGAGAACGATAACTGGTGAGAAAGTAACAGTGAAAGACGTGTATTTAGCATATTATGCACAACCCGCTGTTGATGAGCAGGAATATTTACAACCCGTGTTTGTGTTCGAGGTAGATACCGGAAGAGGGGAAATAATTAAGCAATATATACCCGCACTGCAAGATGAACTAGAGGAACTCGACGAGGGCGTACCTTCCGAGAAAACACAATACCCAGAAAGAGCCAATCAAACAATGCCAGCACTAGATGAATTGGAGAATAATGAATGAGTGAAACCCAACAATAAACAATAAAAAATAAAAAATAGATAGATAGATAGATAGAT
>JAGXOR010000055.1 GCA_023659785.1 Methanomicrobia archaeon LH_S13 | reverse complement strand
GCAGTTTATTCCAGAATTTCTTTGAAAAGACGCTGTTAAATCCTTCCACCTGCCCATTATTCCACGGTTTTCATGTGACAAATTAGCCCCGAATGCGGAATCGTTATCAATTTTCAATATTTCCGGGATAGGGTGCGTCTTCCATATTTCTTTCAATGCCTTTATCGTCTCTTCAGTAGTCTGACCTTCAATTCTCGTTGCTATGCCCTGCTTTTGCGGACGGATGTATTTGCTCTTCCCTTTTTTCTTCTTTTCCGGGCTTTTCACCATCCCTTTCTCCTTCAATACTCGGTCTACATATGATTTTGAACTTCTTTGCCGGTCTGGTTTTCATAATTTTGCTTGACCACCTCTGAACCGATAAAATAACTGTCTTCTTTCTCTAAATCTCTTCTTATTTTTATAACTTGCTCTTTTGTTTCAGGCGTGTATCTTCTCGATTTTCCCTTTTCCCAGCCTCTGTTGTCATTTGATATTTCGTTTTCATCCATCTGTATCCATTTACCTACACTATCTTTGCTTGCCAGTAGATGGTGTGCTATTTTACGGTTACTCCATCCTTTCTCGTGCAGTTCTTTTGCTTTCTTACGTTTAAATATTAATAACTTTTTCTTCATTTCGGGCACTTCTTTTACACATAAAAGTGTCCTACTTCTATACGAAACTCAACCATTAATTATTAATCTGACAATGTCACATTAGTATAGCACGCCTTTATATACTTCCAATGTCCATTCCGCTATCTTATCCCATGTATAGTCACGCTCGACTATTCGCCTTGACTCCACACCCATCTTTTCCATATCCTCCTTTAGCATCTTTTTTATCGCGTCACCTATTTCCTTCGCTGATGTACCGCAGATAATACCATTTCCATGGACGAAATATTTGTTGTCGCCAACATCAGTAGCAATTACAGGCAGCCCTGAAGCCATCGCTTCAAGCAATGCAATTGGTTGCGCTTCGAGCTTAGAGGGCAGCAAGAAGATATCTATGCTTCGATAGAAAGAAGGTGCATCTTCGACATACCCCAAAACCTTTATTCTTTCGTCTTCCATCTTTTTTATCTTGTCATACAACGGTCCAGCTCCTGCAATCTTTAAACAGATGTTATTTAATCCCAATGCCTTCACTGCCTTTATCATGTTTATTATGTTCTTTTCGTGCGATAATCGCCCAAGATAGCCTATACAGACGCCCTTGCTTGCTTTTTCCCTCTTCTGCAGTGAATGAAAACGATTTATGTCCACTCCATTCGGTATAACCACGATTTCAGTCCCGTTATTGTTGTCACCATCGCCATTGCCATTGCTATAACCATAACAATATCGGCGAATATATTCTGCAATTCCCGCACTCACGGATATAAATTTCTTTGAACGCCCGGCATACAAGGAAATTAGAGTCGCTATATGGATTTTTCTAAGTTCTCCTTCCAAAGAAGTTCCAGCAGGAATATGGAAAGTATTGATGACGTTTAGCTCGGAGCAAATAGAAGAAAAGGGCAGAAAAAATTCCGAAAACGTCGCTGCATGATGTATATGAAGAACATCACAGTCTTCTACCTCTTTTTTTATCTTTCTCAGTGAGAAGTCAAAACCATAAGAAATGCCACCCGATGAATTGCCAAGCATGTGAGAACCAAGCGAGAACTGGTCTATTTTCTTTACTTCATGCCCTAACCTCTCGATTTCGTATGAAAGTGCATCAACGTGGCTGTTTATCCCGTTATTTGCACATTTATAGTAAAAAGCTATTTTCATTGTTTACTATCCGATTGTTCACAGAATCGCTTTGGCTCTTTATCCAGAGTGATGAGATGAATATGCACAGGAGGAATATCTAAATTCGGCTGTACATCTTCAAATCTTACTACGATTGCTTTTTCATTAATGCCTATGTTCTTTACAAGCATCTGCATCCATGGCTTCATGAAGCATTCCCGCTTGAAAAGCCCTGATTACATCCTTCACCATTCCTGAAGCACCAACATAGACTTCTATGCCAAATTGCTCGAACATACCGATTGCACGAGGTCCTAAGCCAGAGCAGAGCATTACTTCTACGTCTGCATCACCTTCTAATATGACATCGGGTCCAACTTTAACACCACCAAAGTGCTCGCCGGTATTAGAAATTACTTTTACCTCTTTCGTTTCCATATCCACAACCGTAAACGTAGGCGCCCGCCCAAAATGCTCGCTCACGAACTCGTCTAATCCCCTATTCCCCATTGTCGGAATGCATATTTTCATTTTTATCTCATCTCTTTTGCAAGCCTTACTAATTTCTCTATAAATTTCACTCTTACCTTCACATCTTCTAAAATCAGCCTCGCTTCATGGAACCCCTCAAGGTGCAGGAACCACGCTTGAGCCCACCAATGGATAATCTCAGGATTTATTTCAGAAAGTAGCCTTACTGCACTGAATAGCAGTGTCGTAGTCCTTCTACCCCTTTCCTTTGCCTCTTCAAAAATCCTTTCTCCATTATAAAACATTTCCATTAATTACTTTATCCTCGTTAATACCATATCAATTTTTGTTTCGTATGCTAATATATATTTTGATGCCTTGCGTGCTAAACTCAATTTCGTATCATGTGAGAGTTCCCTCTTTTTTCCAAGCTCCGCAATTATCGCATCGTATCTCGCGGGATCTACAATAACCGCAACGTGTTCAAAATTCTTTATCCCCGAGCGGAGCATTGCAACACCGCCGATGTCCATATTACTGAGCGGATTTTTGGTCGAAAAGTCTAAATCTAAATTTAATTCTAAAGGTATAAGATTCACAGCAACGATTCCTATCTCTGCGGTTGCGATTCCCGCATGAATTCGCGGATGCAACGTCTTCACCTTGCCGCTGAACATCTCTTGAAATCCTGTGAACGCAGATACTTTTGTCACCGAGATTTCGTTCTTCAAAAGCTCCTTCGCTGTCCCTTCTGTTGCGATTATCTCCATTTCAAGCTCATTCAGAGCTCGTGCGAATTCTATCACGTTGTCCTTGTTGAATACGCTTATCACTGCTTTCATTATGATATAAAAAGATAAATTCCGTGCAGGCTCAGTTATATGAGGTTTTGTATAAACATTTTATCAAATTCTATGCCAAAAAGGGTTAGCATGTTCTCTTTATCTTCCCTTCAAGCCATCCTATCCTCACTTCTCTCCCCTCTTTTTCGTCAAACGCGTGAACATACGGTTTTATGTCTATCAAAGGAGTACCATCAATTGCATCTATACCTTTAACCCTCAATATATTCCCTTTTCTTTCAATTAACCTAACAATAGTAATCCCAATTGGATTCGGTCTATGTGGTGACCTTGTGGTGAATAAACCATGTGGTTCAGTATCCCAGGGTGTCCTTACGAGAAGCGAATAACCCTTTGATTTATGCAGCCAATACAGGACGATAAGATGAGAAAAACCTTCGACATCATTTAAGCCGCCTTCATATTCCTTAAACACCTCTATTTCAGCAATCTGCTCTGATTTGCGTGTTTGACATGGGCACTCCGCTGGTGTTTTATACGGAGTGTGAATTACGCCAATTTGCTTCAGTTTCATTTTAAATTAAAATAAAATTTTAATAATAAAACTTTCTTTTAAGACCATTCTTTGATGAGGATAATAAAGATATGCCGTATTTTAGGAGCGAAGCTCAAAAAGCAAATTTCGTACAACTGGAAGAAGAAACATTGGGGCTGTGGGAGCGAGAAAAGACGTTTGAGTACTGTGTAGACCGTAGGGGAGCTCGTGAGAAATTCGTTTTTGTCGAAGGTCCTCCAACTGCGAATGGACTCCCACATCCAGGGCACATCCTCACAAGGGTTGTAAAAGACGTTGTGCTACGATACAAAACGATGCGTGGCTTCTATGTAGAAAGGAAAGCAGGATGGGACACACATGGTCTACCGGTAGAGATAGAGGTGGAGAAGGAACTGGGGACAAACAGCAAGCGTGAGATAGAAGAGTTTGGAATAGAGAAATTCAATCAAAGGTGTAAGGAATCAGTGTTCCGATATGAAAAAGAATGGGTAAATGCCACGAAGCGAGTGGGATTCTGGATAGATATGGATTCCCCTTACATAACCTCGGATAACGAATATATAGAGTCGGTCTGGTGGTCGTTAAAGGAGATATGGAAAAAGGGCTTGCTTTATCAGGGGCATAAAGTCGTGCCTTACTGCCCGAGATGTGAGACCACGTTGAGCAGCCACGAAGTAGCACAGGGCTATAAGGAAGTGGAAGACCCTTCGATATACGTAAAGTTCAGGCTGAAGCAAGAAAAAGAACAAGAGCCTGTTTTTATGTTGGTGTGGACTACAACCCCCTGGACTCTATTTGGCAATATAGCACTCGCTGTTCATCCAGAACACGTCTATGCAAAGGTAAAGGTAAAGGAGGAGATTTTTATTCTTGCAGAAGCTCGGCTGGGTGCCCTGGAGGGTGAATACAAAATAACAGAGCGACTAAAAGGGAAAGATTTAGAAGATAAAGAATACGAACGGCTTTTTGATGTGTCCGTAGAAGGGGGATCACATAAAATAATCACCGCCGATTTCGTAAGCTTAGAAGAAGGTACTGGCGTCGTTCATGTTGCACCTGCATTTGGTGAGGATGATTATGAAGTGTGCAAAGAGAAAGGACTTGGTTTTTTACAGCCCGTGGACAGTAAAGGTCAGTTTACGAGTGATGTTCCGTCATTAGAAGGTGTTTTTGTAAAGGATGCTGATAAACGCATAATAGAAATGCTGAAGCAACGTGGTCTTTTATACAAACAGAGCACCTATTTGCACTCCTATCCTTTCTGCTGGAGATGTGGTTCGCCTCTTTTGTATTATGCACGCGAATCGTGGTTTATTGGCATGAAATCGCTGCGTGATAACTTGATTGCAAATAATGAAAAGATAAACTGGTATCCCTCACATTTGAAATATGGAAGGTTCGGCAATTTCTTAGAGAGCATTGAGGATTGGGCGATCAGCAGACAGCGATTCTGGGGTACTCCATTGAATATATGGCTATGTACCAGATGCGGCAAGGAATTTTGTGTCGGAAGCATAGAGGAACTGAGAGATAGGGCGAAGAATTTTGTTTCCAGCGGTCTTGACCTGCACAGACCGTACATTGACGATGTGGTGCTTCGTTGTGAAGAATGCGGCGGAGAAATGAGAAGGGTAAAGGATGTGATAGATTGCTGGTATGATTCAGGTGCTGCTCCTTTTGCTCAATGGCACTACCCTTTCGAGCCCGAAGAGTTCAAGCATAATTTCCCCGCTTCTTTTATCACTGAAGCAATAGACCAGACTCGTGGCTGGTTTTATTCTTTGCTTGCAATTTCAAATGCTATTTTTGATGCAGCTCCTTATCTAAATGTGCTCTCTCTTGGACATATACTGGATGAGCGCGGCGTGAAGATGAGTAAGAGCAAGGGAAACGTGGTTGATATAACTTCTATATTCAATAACGAAGGAGCAGATGCGTTGAGATGGTTCTTCTTCACCGCAGGTCCTCCATGGGATGACATACGTTTCTCTGAACCTGCAATAGCCGAGCGGCAAAAGAAGTTCTTGAATACGCTCTGGAACTCTTATTTCTTCTTCGTTACCTACGCGGGCATAGATGAGTTCAACCCAAAGGAGAAAGAAATCCAGGTGGAGAGGAGAAGTGCAATGGACAGATGGATCATGTCAAGATTGAACACACTGAAAAAGGAAGTAATTGGTTCACTTGAGCGGTTTGAAATTCATCTGGGGGCCAGGAAAATAGAAGATTTTGTGATAAACGACCTGAGCAACTGGTATATAAGAAGGTCAAGAAGAAGGTTCTGGGTCACAGAGGAGAACTTTGATAAGGATTGTGCATACTTGACGTTATATGAGGTTCTTGTTTCTGTGTGCAAATTGCTCGCTCCTTTTGTGCCTTTTATCACTGAACATATCTATCAGAACCTCGTAAGAACGATTTCGGAAGATGCGCTTGAGAGTGTGCATCTTTGCGATTATCCTTCTCACGACGAATCGGTTGTAGAACAGGAATTAGAGGATACAATGGATTTAGTTGCCCAATTAGTCGAAGCGGGCAGGCGAGCGAGGTCTGATGCGGGAATAAAGATAAGACAACCGTTAAAGGCGGTTGTAGTCGTTTGTAGCAAGGAAAAGAAAGAGGAAGTGGCGAGTTTGGTAGATATATTGAAGGATGAGTTGAATGTAAAAGAAGTGAAATTTGAAGAAAGTTTGGAAGATATTACAGCAAAAGCAGTTGCGGAAACGCTGGCAGAAGAGAGAGAATTTAAAAAGGTAGAAGTAGATGACGTATCTTTGTTTCTGGATGTTACTCTGGACAAAAGTCTCATAGAAGAAGGGCTGGTAAGAGACCTCGTGAGGAGAGTACAGGGTATGAGAAAGGACCTCGACCTGGAATATACGGCGAATATAAGAATCATGTACGAAGGAGACGAAGAGGTAAAAGAGGCGATAAAGACGTTCTCAAATTATATCTCTGAGGAGACACTTGCGGTAGGTATTGAAGAAGGAATGCAAATATCGGAATCAAAAAGAGAGGGATTTTACGAGAAGAAATGGAAAATAGGTAAAAAGGGGGTTTTGATAGGGGTAGAGGCTGTTTGATAGCATGACAGCGGCACTATCTAATTTTCCAGTGAAATATATAAATAACCTTCGTTTTTAGTTGCACGAAAAAACAGCAATTTTTATATACGATGAATTTAAAACCTTTTTCTTAGAAAGGAAAGTCTTACTAAAAGAAGAGAAAAAATAAATTAGGAGAGTGATAAGAAAAAAAATGCCAGCAGTAGTGGATTTGGAGAAGTGTAATGGCTGTAAGGATGTAGAGGGGAAGGAAAAAGGAACGAGCAATTGCGTAGAGGAGTGTCCGGTGGAGTGTATAAGCTTGTCAGATGATGATCCAAGCAGTGCCCCACAGGGACGAGAACAACATGCGGTAATAGACGCTGAGGAGTGTATCGATTGCGAGGTTTGCATAGATATATGCGAGCAAGGGGCGCTAAGCATGTCGGAGGAGTAGAGACAAACTTTTTTAAGAAATTTTGACAAAAAACGTCACGCACTTCGCAACTAAAAATTTCCGGGGATGAGGAAAACGTGGTTACTATTGAGACGGGAGTAAAAATAGAGCGAGTGGGGGTAAAGAACCCAGAAGAGAAGCAGGTGATAATCGGACAGGGAAACTTCACCATTTTCGCTTGCGATGACATCTTTAAGACGCTTTTGACTGCCGTGCCAGGGATAAAATGCGCAGTTGCAATGAACGAAGCGGTGCCGAGATTGACAAGGGCTACGGGGAATGACGAAGAGCTAAAGGACTTAGCAAGTGAGAACTGCCTTCGAATAGGTGCTTCTCACACTTTTTTTATTTTAATGGATAATGCATTCCCAATAAATGTAATGGGTGCTTTGAAGTCGCATCCTGCTGTTGCGAATATCTACGTGGCTTCTGCAAACCCTCTGGAAGTTGTGGTTGCTGGGACTGAGCTTGGACGGGCAGTGGTTGGCGTGGTTGATGGCACGTCAGTGAATAGGGTAGAGACCGAGGAAGAGAAGACGGAGCGAAGAGAGTTGTGTGAGAAGATGGGATATATGGTTTCTTGAAAAAACTAAATTTATTTTCCGTAAACGCTTTTTCTAAAAGGGTTTTTTAGTAAAGGTTTGGGCGAAGCAAAAAAGTTTATCGCAAGAAATTTTAAAATAGTTTTAAGAGAAGATTTAAGAGAGGGAGAAACAACGGCGGATATTCGGTTAGAAGGGATAGAAGAAGCACCGAAATCGCTGAAAGAAGATTTGATAGGGGATTTCTCTTACTTCGATGTATCAAGGTTATGAGATTTAAACATTTTGTTTCAAACCTCTTCGTGTGATGATATCAATT
>JAGXOR010000054.1 GCA_023659785.1 Methanomicrobia archaeon LH_S13 | reverse complement strand
GGATGCGATCCTAATGTTAAGCGGGAGAGGCTGATGGAGCGATGGGTTACTTAACCGAACACGCATGAGTTGCATGCATAGATTATTCAAACTCTTTCCTCCTTTCTCCTTTATAAAACTTTGCCGAGATAACTTTCTTCTTTTTCAATTTTAATAGTTATCAGACAAACTTTTAGAAAAGGTTTGACCAAAAATGCTTCGCTGCTTCGCAATCGGTGGGGCAGGGTTGGGAAGTGGTGGAGAAATACATATTGGGGCAGAAGGGGTACGAGAAAGCAGATGCTATACGAGGGGAGAAGGGGGAAGAGAGAGGGGAGATGAGAGATGCTATGCCGGGGTTGTGATAAATAAGGAGAAGAAGAAAGCGCACAAAACCTGGTACATAACGCTTTATAACAAACTTTTTGGAGGAAAGCATCAAAAATAAAAAATCGAAAAGCTTTTATATACCGGTGATAAAAAGGTAGTTTAGGTATGTGACTGAGGATAGATGCATAAGATAAATAAAAAGAAGCGATGAACTATGAAGCGATCTAAAACTAATTTTGCTATCTTGGGGCTTATAATGGTGTTTAGCATTCCTGTGTTGTGGAATATTGGTCTGCGCCTAATTACTTCTAGCTCACAATTATATTTTTATCCGTGTTTAGGTCTGATTTTTTATTTGTGTGGTCTGATTCTTGGTTCGATCGGAATTATAATAATAATTTTTTTATCCCACAGTTTGATTTTAGCTGCTGGGGCAGCGTCTCTTGCTTTTGGAATTAATAGGATTATGGCAGGAGCATATTATTATTCCTCTTTTTCTTTCAATGACCCTATCTCATCTCATTACATATCTCATTACGTATCTGCGGGTTATGTATTCATTTGTATAGGAGGAATACTAATAATCTTAGCATTGTTGTTTTTTATTAGGGATAAAGAGTAGGATAAAATAAAAACGAAGAGAAAAATGGAACATGAAAAATGCCTAAATTGTGAGCATATTCCTTGTGCAAATCTTTCTCTCAAAAGAGATGAATCAGATGGTGGAGAGTTATATATTTTGAATGAATCTATTAAGCAGAAGAAGATTGTGCCCTGCCAGCCAATGACATTGCTATATTCTTGTTGTATGTTGTGCAAAATCGCATATCAAATATTAATCGAGGAGAATAACATTGAAGATGATAAGGAGTTATTACCACCACCTCCATTACTTTTCCTCACATGGCAATGTATCTACGACCTTAAAGCAAGTGCGTTCTTAGCTCTTACTGCACATTATAGAACTGCAATTCAATTATTACGACCAGTAATAGAAAATATTTTGGTAGGTTTGTACTTTGAAGAAAGATTACGAAGAGCGTTTTCGGAAGAAAAGATAGATCAAGCATGGTCTGATTTTGATAAGTGGGCAGATGATAAGTATAGGATTTCACAAGAAGAGTGGAAAAGAGTAACAAGCAAATCGGAAGAAGAAGGAAAAAGGCGATTAAGTTTCGGATTTCTTATAGAATGGTTAAATAAAGAAAAAGTCTTAACTGGAAGAGGAAAAGAAAGATTTGAAAAAACACAGGGTCAACTAAACAAATATCTCCATCCCTACTTTAAACGTATGGACATTGGGGAATAAAAATGCTCAAAATGTCCAGCAACAACTTGTTATGATGGAGATCGTTATTATGAATGGCTCGAATTTTTTCAAAATATGATAGATTACATTATAGAAACGATGCTTTGTTATTATCCCAATATTACAGAAACAACAGATGGAAAAGAGGCTGTGGGTTATTTGAAAATTTTAGAGTATTTAGAAAGAGAGGTGGGAATACCAATGATAAAATCAGAATATCTTAAAGATCGCATTGCTCGACTTCCAGATATTGAAGAGTTATTTGGAGTTGAACAGTAAAAATTAAACCCTATTTTAGCAAAAAACAACAATCATCAATTGTTTCAATCCCAAAAACCCCGGACAAAATTCATTTCCGGTTTTAACTTAAGAATTTAAGAGTAGAGTGACATAACTTACCTTCCTTTTCTTATTGCCTATTATTTCCTTTATCTTTAAATAACCGCCACTTCCAATATACCAGAAACAAAATTTAAACCTCACGATTTAGAAAGAATCGTGGACCTAATTTGGAATGCTGGCAGAATATCTCCAGAGGAGCATAGATGGATAAAAACGCAGAAGGATGTATGTATAGACATCTTTTGTCGAGCAAAAGAGGATACTTGGTTGGAAGCTTTAAAAATAGCTGGATTTTATGAGGAACATCGTCCCATCTTTTTCGTTTCGAAAGGCACGCGATCTGATATCCCTTTAATTATTAGAGGATTAGGAATGCGAAATTTCCAAGCTTTCGGTTCTGAGGAAGATATTTCACAGGCATTAAAAGATGCAGGAGTCAAAGTCACTGGTCAACGTATAAGTGATACTCTTGCAAGGATAGCTCAAGATGATATGCAAAAGTATTAAGGCAAATAGGAGATTTGAGAATGCTCATTTTTTAAATTACGCTCCAGAAGGGGATATAGCGAATAATAACTCTTATGGTTCTCTATCTGAGTTTATACAGAAAAATGAGTGTTAGGTGCATACGAAAGTGGCAATATGAAGTGAAGATGAAAACGTCTGTTATTATTTGCAGTTATGGCGGCAACGAGGATATGGTCGAGCAATGTATAGGTTCTTTGGAATGCTAGACATGCCAACCTGATGAAGTAATACTTGTAGTTGATACAGAAGAAGAGAAAGAAATTTATTCTGATTCTAATTCTAATTCTAATTCTAATCTTCTTCATAATACGAGGGTCGTTTGCTCAGGGAAGAAAGGATTAGCGGCGGCGAGAAATAAAGGCGTGGAAACATCTACGGGTGACATAATAGCATTTATAGATGATGATGCAGTCGCAGATGAAAACTGGCTATACGAGATAGTAAACTCCTTCGAGTCAACAGATAATGCAGCGGTGGTTGGTGGACCAGTAAAACCGGTTTTTAGAGGAAAGAAAATCAAAGATAAACTAAACTGGATAATAGGCTGCACGAGCAATAATCCTCCTACGAAACGACCTCTTGGTTGTAACATGGCATTTGATAAAAGCGTGTTCACTACCATAGGGGTGTTTAATGAGAATTTAGGACGAGTAAAAGAGAAATTAGTTAGCCATAGGTGAGGAGACGGAACTGTTTCTGAGGATTAAGAAATATCAACCAGATGCAGGAATATTTTTTAATCCTGATGCTGTTGTATTTCACGAAGTGCCAGTCCGAAGGACAAAATTGGGTTATATGTTGAGAAGAGCATATGAGGATGGTTTAGCAAAAGCAGTTATTGGAAAGGAGTATGGTCTGGACGTGGAGCAGAACTATCTCAAATATTATGTAAAACATCCGGATTTGACCACTCTCATAGTATTGTTCTCCACAGGATTTGGTTATATCAGAGGTAAGTTCAGGAGAGGATAAGAATGAGAATAGCACAGGTATGTCATAGATATTATCCAAATGAGGGTGGAGTAGAGGAGCATGTGAAGGAGATAAGTGAGAGATTGGCTAAGACATTTCATGTAGAGGTTATAAGTGCTGATATGTCTTCGGATAATAAAGATATAAGATATCAAAGAAGCAGATGAGAAGGTATTTTGGTATGGTGATTTGGAATGAGCATAAAGATAATCAGGTCTACCGATTTGCCAGGAGGCAGGCTATTTGAAGTTAAATCTGACACGAAAGTTATTCATGTAGTGCTTACCTGGCATGCTTTAGATGGAGCGGATGAGTATAATATCTCAGCAAATGAACTCATAAATTTCCTTATCTATCCAGAAGAAGTTATAAGAGGTCATGCAAATCGTTTCATTGCGCATAAAGGGCTAAACCGGCATTTAGCAAGGGTTATTTATGAGTATGAGAATGAAACTATTGTGGTGATAACTTTTTATATATCGCATGTCAATAGATACTTTAGAGGTGGGATATGTGAGGATAAAATACTATCCTGATGCGGATGCATTGGATATAAGAATAAGTGATGAGAAACCCGACTACGGTGAGGAAGCAGGAGAAGAGATGATATTACATTACACAAAGGAAGGGAAACTGGTTAAAATAGAGATATTGGATGCATCGAAAACGATAATTGACTTCTTAGGGCCTATATTGAGCCAAAAACCGATAGCAAAAGCTGCGAATTACTAATTGCTTGATAAATCGCATTTAAGTATCGTGATAAGGCTTACAAATGAAAATAGCGCAGGTATGCCATAGATATTATCCGAATGAGGGTGGAGTAGAGGAGCATGTGAAGGAGATAAGTGAGAGATTGGCAAGGAAACACGATGTAGAAGTTATAAGTGCTGATATGTCTCCTGATAAATCTTACAGCGAAGAAATAAACGGAGTTAAGATAAGAAGATTTAGTTCACTTGCTCCAAACGATGCTTACTTCTTTTCACCGCAGATTTTGTTTTACTTGCGAAAAACAGATTTTGATATTATACATGCACATAACTATCACGCTTTTCCTGCTTTATTTGCTTCTTTAGTTAAAGGTGGAAAGTTCGTTTTTACATCACATTATCATGGAAAGGGTAGCACTGCTTTCCGTGATTTTCTGAATAGACTTTACAAATTGCTTGGGTCAAAGATATTTAAGAGAGCAGATAAGGTCCTTTGCGTTTCCGAGTACGAAAAAGATTTAGTAATGAGGGATTTTGGCGTTGATGATAAAGATATTGTTGTCATTCCAAACGGGCTAAACCTGGAAGGAATAAAGGAAGCAAAGCCTTTTGAATTTGATGGACGTCTTCTTATACTTTACGTAGGAAGATTAGAAAAGTATAAAAATATTCATTTGGTGATAAAAGCGATGAAGTTTTTGCCAAAGACTCATTTTTACATAATTGGAAAAGCAGGAAACTATAAGAATGAATTAGAAAATCTCATTCGCAAGCTGAATTTAGAGAACAGGGTTAAAATATTGGATAATGTTTCAGATAGTGAAAAATACCGATGGATGAAGACCTGCTCGCTATTTGTGAATTTATCAGGTGTGGAGGCATTTGGAATTACGGTATTAGAGGCTTTAGCGGCGGGAAAGCCAGTAGTTGTGAATGAAGAGGGTGGATTGAGGGAGCTTGCGGATAAGTTTGAAGGTGTTTTTCCTGTTGATGCTAAGGGAGTTTCGATAGAAGGATTAGCAAGAGTGATGGAAGAAAGGATAGAAGGAAATGTGAGAGTCGATCTTAGTGAATATGATTGGGATAATGTAGCAAAAAGGATTGAGGATGTGTATTTGGAGATTTATTTACGAGGAGATAAAATGAGAAGAGGAAAAGATTGGTTTAGGCAGGCAGAAGCAGACTTAGATGCTGCAAAGAATCTTCTTGAATCAAGAAATTACGAATGGGCTTGCTTTGCAGCACAGCAATCCGCAGAGAAGTTGGTGAAAGGGAAATTAAACGAATTTGGATACGAATTGAGAGGGCATTCAATAGTGGAGTTGCTGGAAACGCTTGAGAAGGAGATGAAAGTCCCGGAAGAGATAAAAACCGCGGGAAGAAAGTTAGATATCTATTACATTCCCTCAAGATACCCTAATGCTTATCCCTCTGGTGCACCGGTAGATAAGTTCGATGAAGAGATGGCGAAGGAGGCGGTAAGATTTGCAGAAAGAATTAATGCATTTGCGAGAACGTAAGCTAAGAACCATTTTAGAAAAATCGTTGAGGGACGAAAGCATTGAGCCACTGTCTATCATATTATTCGGCTCTCTTGCAAGAGGAGATTATGCTGAAAGCAGCGATATAGACGTATTAATTGTGTTAAGGAGCGATTTGGATTGGTTTGATAGGCAGCTCTTAGTAAGCGGTGTAGACGCTATTATATGCACTCCGGAGGAGTTAGAAAGGATGTTCTATGAGAATAACGGATTTATTCTGGATATTTTAGAGGATGGTATTGTTGTCCATGATAATGGGTATTGGAAAGAGATGAGAAGGAGATTTTTGGATAAGAAGGAATCGGGTAGTATTAAAAAGGTAAAAGATGGATGGAAGATCTGCACGGTATAAAGGAGACGGTGAAAAAATGAGTGGAGTTCTATTCATTCATACCACAAACCTGCATGAAGCGCATCGGGTGTTTGGAGAGCCTGCTTATCCGAAGGAACTAAGAGTTTTCATGAGATTTGTAGAAGCATTTAAAAGAGTGAAGGAGTATCTCGGTTATCCAGTTTATGTGCTTGAAGGTGGAATGCCAATGTTCCCGGTCTATCTTAGGAAGGGAAGATTATGGCAATGTTTTGATTTATATCAGCCAAAACTTTTATCACCAAAGAGCAATCCAAAGATATTAATAATTATAAGTAATTTATAATCGTTATGTCAAAAACAACAGCAATTCCCTTACGGGAAGAGACGAGGGAAAAGTTAGATAGATATAGGAAGGGAAAGGAAAGCTATGACGAGACTATTTCCAGGCTAATAGAATATCTTGAGGGGACAAATTTTGAAGAGTACATAGAAGCCCGATATGAGCGGTTGAAGAGAGAAAAGGATGAATTTGTAAAGTTAGAAGAAGTTATAGGTTAAGAGTAGGAGACCTAAGATTCGAGTATTTTATTGAAGAAGGAGTTGTATGGATAGATGAAGCTTTTAGAAAGAGGTAGAGGTTACAGATGAACTGTAAAAGTATTTCCTTCGAAATATCAATAAATAGAGAGAAAGTCTATACTTTTGATACTATCCCGGCTGATTGCCCTGTATATGTTGAAAGAGAGGGGAATGATTATCAAGCGAGGAATAGATAGAAACATGGAAGAAGCAGAAAAATGGTGGGAAAAAGCAAAAGAGGATTTAGAAACAGCGGAGTATAATTTAAAAGGGGATATGCTTAATGCAGCAGCTTTCTTCGCTCAGCAAGCTGTTGAGAAGGCGTTAAAATCATTAGAAATTAAAAAACTCGGTAAATTTGAAAAGGTCCACGATCTTGTCTTACTCGCTAAGCACGTGAATGCACCTGGAAGAGTTATTGAACTTTCCGAGAAAATAACTCCTTTTTACACTATAACGAGGTATCCAGATGTAGAAATTTCCTATAATAAGGGAGAGGTATCATTTATTATTAAGGCGAGTAATGAGGTGCTGGAATGGGTGAAGAGGGAATTGAAGTGATTAGGCGTGTAAGAGAATTTAAAGAAGTAGCAAAGAAATATAAAGTAGAACGGATCATACTTTTTGGCTCACAGGTAAGTGGGAATATAAAGGAATCAAGTGATGTAGACTTAATAGTGTTGAGTAAGGAAAAGGATAAGTTAGGTTTACTTCAAGCTCTCTATCATGAATGGCATATAAATCAAAAGATTGATTTACCAGTGGATTTCATTTGTTATACTCCAGAAGAGTTTGAAAAGAAGAAGAGAGAGATTTCAATCATAATGGAGGCTTCAAAGGGAGGAATTGAGATCTGAGCTGAGGAAATTAAGAGATAAAAATGACTGAAATACTTTTCATACATTCTCCAAACCTGCATGAAGTGCACAGGATGCTTGCAGAAGCCCTTTACTCCCCTTCGGGTCGCAAAGCCCTTGGGGAAAGATGCTTCGCGGAAGCGATAGAAGCGGATTTTGAGCCAGTTTACAAAAAGGAACAAAAAAATTTCGGGAGATTCTTAGAGGTATTTAGAAGAGTGAAGGAAGATCCAGATCACCCCATTTATCTGCTTGAAGAAGGAATGCCAATGTTTCCGGTATATCTTAAGAAGATGGAAAATGAAATTATTATTGGATGATATAAGGAGGACCATTTCCAAGTTGTCTCATATTTGGGAGAACTGAAGATGGAAGAGCGATACATGTGGTCAGTGCGTATTCAAAAGAGGAAAACATAGCGATAATTATAACTACTTATGAGCCAGAGATAAATATGATGACAAAATATGAACTTTTTGTCCATTTTTCTATTATTTGATAGTAT
>JAGXOR010000053.1 GCA_023659785.1 Methanomicrobia archaeon LH_S13 | reverse complement strand
ATTGGCAAGCCGGCTTTTAAAAGGAGCCGAAGCACCAGTAGCCAATATCGTGAAGTAGAACGAGGAAAAGCAGTCCCAAAAGCTTTTGTGAAAGCAGAGGCGGATGGGATAGAGGGTGTAGGGTTACACCCAATGCGATGTAATATTTGGTAGGATCGCATGAAGAGTTTTGAAACAAAAGACTCAAAACTCATAACCTTACTGTATCTACTCGGTTTGTTATCTGATGCTGCAAAAAATTCTTTGTAGCTGGGAAAAATAACTCGTGTAATTTATCCAATCTTCTCGCTGCCAGTTCCTTTCCCGAATTTCCATAAGAGAAAAAAAATAGAAAAATTTTTATGTGATGATATAAATATGGGTTACGGAGGTGTAAGTAGAAATTAACATGATGGCAGGATACCCGCAATTCGAGTGGAATAAAGGGGAGGAGGTGAATGGCAGAAATAGACCTGAAGGGAGTAGATGAGATAATAGATAGGTATAAGGGGGAGGAAGGGGTTTTAATTCAGCTGTTGCTTGATATACAAAACGAGTTTTACTGGATATCCCCGGAAGCGATTGCACGAATAAGCGATAAGATGCGAATCCCGAAAAGCCAGATATACCGAATAGCTACTTTCTATAAAGCGATGAGTTTGAAGCCTGTCGGTCGCCATATAATCCAGGTTTGTCTGGGCACTGCCTGTCAGATACGAGGCGCACCGAAGATTATGGATAGGGTGGAAGAGAATCTGAAAATAAAAGAGGGAGCAACAACGCCCGACATGAGGTTCAGCCTGAGGCGAGTAAACTGTCTTGGTTGTTGTGCAATGGGACCGGTGATAGTGGTAGATGGGAAGTATCACGGTAAGGTTACACCGGTAAAGGTGAAGGATATTTTAGAACAGTATGAATAAATGAGGGAGGGATGGAGGAAATGCCAAGATTAAACTCAAAAGATGACTTGAACCAGCTGAGACGTAAGATAGTAGGACAGCGTGACTTGAATATGCCCTTCATCACGCTCTGTTCAGGAACGGCATGTCATGCCACCGGGAGTGATGACGTGGCTGCTGCAATAGAAGCGGAGTTGAAGAAACAAGACTTAACGGAGAAGGTAGGAGTCCGGAGGACGGGCTGTCATGGCTTTTGCGAGCGAGGACCTATCATTGTCATTTATCCCGAAGAGATATGCTATCTCAACGTAACGCCTGAAGATGTGCCTGAAATTATCTCCAAGACAATAAAAGAAAAGCAAATCATTGACAGATTGCTTTATTTCAATTCCGAGACAGGCGAACGAATGGTCCATGAGCATGATATTCCGTTCTATAAGTATCAAACCCGGCTTGTCTTTGGTGATAATCTCAGGATTGACCCGACAAATATAGAAGATTATATCGCACTTGGTGGATATCGAGCATTAGCTATGGTATTGCATGAGATGACACCGGAAGAGGTGCTTGAAGAAATGAAGCGCGCGAATTTGCGCGGTAGGGGCGGTGGTGGTTTTCCCACAGGACGAAAATGGGAGACTACCCGGAATGCTTCCGGCGAACCGAAATACGTGATAGTCAATTGTGATGAAGGCGACCCGGGAGCCTATATGGACCGGTCAATCATGGAAGGGAATCCACACCGGGTTCTTGAGGGTTTAACTATCGCTGCTTATGTCATCGGTGCTCACCTGGGATTCGTTTACGTGCGTCAGGAGTATCCACTGGCGGTGAGTAATCTTGCGATTGCACTCGAACAAGCAAAGGAATATGGCTTACTTGGAGAGGACATACTGGGCTCGGGATTCGAGTTCGATGTGAAAGTACATAGAGGTGCAGGAGCTTTCGTCTCTGGCGAATCAAGTGCGTTGATGAATGCGATAGAAGGGAAAGTAGGAGAGCCCAGACCTAAATACATACACACTTCGGAAAGAGGTGTCTGGGATAAACCGAGCAATTTGAATAATGTAGAGACATACGCAACTGTACCACTAATATTAGAAAAAGGAGCCGATTGGTTCACCTCGATTGGCACCGAGGGCAGCAAGGGAACAAAGATATTCTCGCTGGTGGGTAAGGTAAACAATACGGGTTTAGTGGAAGTGCCAATGGGAACGACGCTGCGTGACATCATATATAAAATAGGAGGAGGAATTGGGGGTGGTAAGAAATTTAAAGGTGTGCAAACTGGTGGTCCATCAGGCGGAATAATTCCTGAGCAATATCTCGACACTCCTGTTGATTTCGATGAACTCACGAAGTTGGGTTCGATGATGGGCTCTGGTGGCATGATTGTTATGGATGAGGACACATGCATCGTGGATTTAGCACGCTACTTCGTGGATTTCCTCTGTGATGAATCGTGTGGCAAGTGCATACCATGCAGAGAGGGCTTAAAACACATGCGTGAGATATTGGAGGATATAGTTGCAGGAAGAGGAAAAGAGGGTGATATTGAGCTGCTCAAAGAAATTGCGGGGGTGATGAAAAAAGCATCACTGTGCGCATTGGGAACGACAGCCGCCAATCCTGTCTTGAGTACCATCCGGTATTTCGGTGATGAATATGAAGCGCATATAAAGGAGAAAAGATGCCCAGCGCTGGTTTGTAAGGACTTGATTTCGTATTATATAGACCCAGAGAAGTGCATAGCCTGTTTGAAGTGTCTGAAGAATTGTCCCGAGGGTGCAATAGAAGGAGAGAAAAATAAAACACACGTGATAGACCAGTCAAAATGCGTAAAGTGTGGGATCTGCTTTGATGTTTGTCCGCCAAAGGTAGGAGCAGTGACGAAAATATCGGGTGTGCCAGTTCCGCCTCCGGTACCTGAAGAGGAGAGGGAGATAAGAAAAGGGAAGAAGAATAGAAGGAGAGGAGGAAGATGGCAGTGAAATTAGAAATTGACGGTAAAGAGGCAGAAGTAGAGAAAGGAAAGACCATCTTAGAGGCGGCAAAAGAGGCTGGCATTGATATACCCACCTTATGTTATCATCCCGCGTTAGAACCTTTTGGCGCTTGTCGGTTATGCTCAGTGGAGATAGAGAAACGTGGCAGGAAAAAGGTTGTCACAGCCTGTAATTATCCGGTTGAAGAGGGACTGGTGGTGAATACCAAATCCAATGGGATTATTGCGATAAGGAAGATGCTCTTGGAACTGCTGCTGGCGAGATGTCCAGAGGAAGGAAAAATACAAAGTCTGGCGAGCGAATATGGAATTGTAAAACCGCGATTCAAATTGGAAGATGAGCGATGTATCCTTTGCGGATTGTGTACAAGAGTGTGTGAGGAGTTAGTTGGCGTTTCCGCCATAAACATTATAAATCGAGGTGTAGAGCGAGCCATTGGAACCCCCTACTTAGAACTATCAGATGATTGCATAGGTTGTGGTTCGTGTGCGCTTGTATGTCCCACAGAAGCAATAAAGAGGGAAAAAAATATCTATCCAACAACGGCAGAGGACATAAGGGAAATAGAGGATGGATATTTAGAGGGCGGGCGAGACGAAGAATTGGGCGTTTACAGCGATTTAATTGCAGGTAAGACATCGGTGGATGGTCAAGACGGTGGAATGGTCACATCTTTGCTTATCTCAGGCATGGAAAATAATTTCTTTGATGCTGCACTCGTTGTGCGTCGAGAAGAGGGGTATAAAGCAGAAGCAGTCGTAGTTGAGGATGTGGAGGGGATAAGAAGTGCGAGAGGAACGAAATATTTGCACGTGCCGATGATGTCGAAACTTATGGATGCGTTAAAGGAAGGAAGGAGGAGAATTGCGGTTGTCGGGACGGCCTGTGAAGTCCGCGCGGTGAGGAAGATACAGCAGCAGTGGGATTTGGAACGTGATTTCCCGGGTGTGGAAATAATTATATTGGGCTTGTTCTGTTTTGAAAGTTTTGATTACGAGGGTTTAAAGGAAGAAACGAAGAGGAAATTTGGCATTGACCTTGATAAAGCAGATAAGACGCAGATAACCGCGGGGAAATATATCGTTACGGTGGGTGGTGAGGATTATACATGCGATGTGCGGGAGTTTGAGAACGTGGTAAGAGAAGGCTGTCCGTATTGCGATGATTTCGTTTCCAGGCTTGCAGACATTTCTATCGGTTCGGTTGGTAGTTCTGATGGATATTCAACGGTGATTGTGAGGTCCAAAATAGGGAAAAGGCTCTTGGATACGACCGAGTTCATTAAGGCGGAAGTGGATAAGAAAGAGGTTGTAAAACTCGTAAGATTTAAAAATAAAAGGGCGGATAGGAATTTTGCACGGATTCTGGAGGGATTGGAGGCATAGCATTCTTAATGTATAGAACCACGATATTGTGTCGAGCAAGAGCGTTTGGGGCGTTGGCTGGCACTATCTAAAAATCTTCTCTTTTAGCATCTTTATATGCTCAACTGCTTCTCCACCCATATCCAACGGAGCTTTACTATCCATATCTGCCTTTATCAATACCTGCTCATAAGGGATAATATCCAGCAGAGGAATGTTCATTTCCTCTAATTTAGTTTCTATCTTTTTTACCATCTCTGAATCCGTAACTTTGTTTATTACTGCCGTTATGTTGTTTATGCCTATATCCTCACCGAGCTTCTTTATTCTGCTTACGGTCTCCACCGACCTCATCCCGGGCTCTACCACGGTAAGCATCAAGTCTACTCCTCTTGCAGTTCCTCTGCCTAAATGCTCTATCCCCGCTTCCATGTCTAGAATGACCGTATGCTGTTTGAACAGGACATGCTGCAGCAAAGCCCGAAGGAAAGCATTCTCAGGACAAACACAGCCGCCACCACCCTCTTCTATCGTTCCCATTACCAGCAGCTTTACACCATCAGGTCCTTCTGCATCGTATTTCGCGATTATGTCATCTACCTTTGGATTCAGTTTGTAGACGCCCGTCCCAAAATACGCATCCGTGCGTTCAAAAATCAGTTCTTTTAACGTGGATATTGGAATAGGATTCTCTTTTATGCCCAATGTAGACTTCAAGTTCATTGCAGGGTCGGCATCTACGGCGATTACGGAATGCCCTTCTCTCGCAAGTAGACGAGCAAGTGTACCTGCAATGGTCGTTTTACCCACACCCCCTTTTCCTGCAACCGCTATTTTTAGTTTTGTTCTTCTTCTCTCCATGTGACTTCCACCTCGTCAGGTCGGTAATTTGGCTTAACCACGGATTTATCTATCGGCGTTGTGTTGCCGCTCTTCAACATTAACAGTCCAAGATAAGCTATCATTGCACCGTTATCCTTTAAATATTTGTTCTCTGGGACATAAAATCTTGCTTCTCTGTCGTGGCACATCGTTTTTAGCATCTGCTGTAATCTCTTATTCGCTCCTACGCCACCCGCTAACAGCATCTCATCCTTACAGAGATGTGCCATTGCACGCTCTGTTACTTCTGTGAGCATGGAAAAGGCAGTCTCTTGAAACGAATAGCAAATATCCTCCTTTTTATGGTGATGTAAATTTATAGCGTCCTTAGCAGCAGTGGAGAGTCCAGAAAAAGACAAATCCATTCCCTTCACTACATAAGGCATATGAACATATTCGGTGCCTTTGGACGCCAGTTCCTCTATCTTAGGACCTCCGGGGTGGCTTAGTCCTAAGTAGCGAGCAAACTTGTCCAACGCATTTCCTATTCCTATATCCAGCGTTTCCCCTAAGATGCGATACTTTCCAGTGCGGTATGCCAACACCTGCGAGTTTGCTCCACTTATGTATAACACCACCGGATCTTTCGTCCCGCATCGCCACCTTCCAATTTCTATATGTGCGATGCAATGATTAACACCGATTAGAGGTATCTTTAGAGATAGAGAGAGCGCTCTCGCTGCGGTAGCCACCGTTCTGAGGCAAGGGCCCATTCCAGGACCCTGCGAGAATGCCACTGCGTCTATATTTCTTAATGAAACACCTTCTTTTTCTGCTCCTCCTAAAGCTCGTGAGACCACTCCCTTTAGCTCTGATGCATGATGCTGAGCCGCTTCTCGTGGATGAATACCACCATATAAGGGCTTATAAGTTGATTCTGTCTCATATATTTCCTTCTCTTCGCTGACCAACGCCGCGCTGAGGTTCCATGCAGTTCCTTCAAGTCCTAAGATAATAGTCATAAAAACTTTTTGAAATTAAAAGAAAAGAAAGATTTAATGAAAATAATAGCTCATCGTGGGGCAAGAGCAGAAGAGCCCGAGAACACGCTCAGAGCCATCAAGAGGGCTTTTGAGTGCGGTGCTGACGCCGTAGAGATTGATGTCAGACTTAGTAAAGACCGTGAAATAGTCGTGATTCATGATGATACTCTGGAGAGAACGACGAGTGGAATAGGAAAAGTTGGTGAGAAAACATTCGAGCAGTTAAGAAGCCTTGACGCTGGAAAAGGAGAAAAGATTCCGAAATTATCTGAGGTGCTTTTGCTCGCAGAGAATCTTGGAATTAAGTTGGTTGTAGAGCTGAAAGAGGAAGAGATGGAAGAAATCGTGTTGGATGGAATAGCGAAAGCAGGAATAAAGAAACGAATTATAATCTCTTCTTTCTATCACGCTTCTCTGCATAAAATAAAGGAACTGTCACCTGAAATGAAAACAGGAGTAATAATTTCCTCGTTGCCTGTTTTTCCTGTAAAAATAGCAATTGACGCAAGGGCAAACGTTATATTCCCGAAATTTCCGAGGTTAAACAGAAATTTCGTTGCTGAAGCATTGAAAAAGGGAATAGAAATATATCCATGGACCATAAACACGAAGGAAGATTTAGAGAAATCGCTTGAACTTGGCGTAGAAGGTGTGGTTACTGATAATATTTCTTTCTTAGTAAAGGTTCTTTCTTTGGAAAAGAAAGAAAGTTTATGATTCAAATAGACGGTACCTATGGCGAAGGTGGCGGGCAGATAATAAGAACTGCAATAGCACTTGCTACGATAACAGAAAAAGAAGTAGAGATAAAGAACATAAGAGCGAACAGACCTAATCCAGGACTTGCAGCGCAGCATTTGCATGCCGTTAAGGCGGTAGAGAAGTTATCAGGAGGGAAGACAGAAGGGCTGAGGTTGCGTTCTTCATGGTTAAAATTCTCACCGGGTGCGCTAAAAGGATTTGAAGGTGAAATAGACATAGGCACTGCGGGGAGCATAACTCTACTGCTGCAGTGTCTTATTCCTGTTGCGCTTTTTGCGGATAACGAAACGAAGGTGCGTATAAAAGGAGGAACAGACGTTAAATGGTCGCCTCCGATGGACTTTTACATCGAGGTATTTCTCAAAGCCATTCACGAGATGGGCTGTGATGTGCATATGGCTATGAAGAGAAGAGGTTATTATCCAAAAGGAGGCGGGTTGGTGGAAGCGAGAATAGCAATAGCTCCTTCGCATTGTGGGGCTCTGCCCCATCACGGGCTCTGCCTGTACCCCGCAAGCCCTGTAAGGGCTTACTTAAAAGAAATAGTTTTACTAAAGAACGAAAGAGAAAGCATTATAAAAGGCGTTTCTCATTCCTGTGGTCTTCCAGCGCACGTGGCAGAAAGACAGGCGAAAGCAGCGGAAAGGATGTTAATTGCGGCAGGGTACGATGCCGAGATAAAAACGGAGATAGAGAATGGGGGTGAGAGGACGACTGGCTGTGGTATAACTTTATGGCGTGGCTACAAAAGTGGCAGTGCGTTGGGAGAAAGAGGAAAAAGGGCAGAGCTCGTTGGCGAAGAAGCAGCAAGGAACATCATAGAAGAATTAGAATCTGCATCAACGGTTGATGTCCACCTTGCCGACCAGCTTATTCCTTATTTTGCGCTCGCGGATGGCAAATCTGAGCTAAAGGTTCGTGAAGTTACGAAACATCTCGAAACGAACGTGTACGTGACGAAGAAGTTTTTGGATGTTGAGTTTGGGGTAGAGAAAGAGGGAGAGGAAAAGGAAGGGGAGGGCGAGGTCTTTGTGATTAGGAAGGACTGACATACTCCCCAAGCTAAAGCATAGGGGGTTCTGCGGTTAGTGGCATCCCCC
>JAGXOR010000052.1 GCA_023659785.1 Methanomicrobia archaeon LH_S13 | reverse complement strand
TTTGCCTTTTTCCTCTTTTCAACAATTAATATCTTCTTCATCTCGGACACCTAATCATGACAGATTAAGTGTCCTCAATTTATATCAAGGTCAACCCCGCTATGTCGTAAAAACGGGTTCTTATCCTCAGATAATACACGAGCCAAGCAAGGACGTAACAGGAGGAACAATCACTTGCGATAAATTCATTGCGCAAATGGAAAAACATACACCGACTGGATACCTGCTATAAGGCTGTGGATGGGATAAAAGTTTCTTTGGTCAAACTTTCTTTCAAAGAAAGTTTGTTTTAATGCGTGAAATACGCCACTACTTCTTTTTCTTTTCCCTCTTCTTTTTCCACCACCGAATCAATCCTGACGAACCCGTATCTTTCGAACTGAACCACATTGCCGAGCTCCGAAGCAATCAAAGGCTCGCCTATGCCTTCATCTGTCCCGTCAGGCTTCTTCACTACGACTTTTATACCTTCTGATGGCGCCCATTGAATAATCGGGACGTCTTCCGCAGGGGTTTCAACGACGTTCGCAACCAGCGGCTCGATTTGCTCTATTTCCACATCATAGAGGAATTTTAGCCGTATTCGTTGTCCCTGTTTTAGTTTAGCGAAATCATCTCCACTTATGTAAACCGTATTTCCTGTCCTTATCTCCCGGTAGTCCTCTCTTGAAGGATGTTTCAATGCTTTAGCCACAAAGGATTTTTCATCTTTTTTTCTCATCTCCTTCGGATTACGCACAAAGAAGTATCTCGACGCGAGTGCATCCACCGTTTTCCTGTTCTCTGCATACAAGTTCTTCATGCTCACTGCGATATCGGTTTGAGTGATGCCGATAGAAATAAAGAACTTACGAATCGCTTCTGGCTGAAATCCTCTTCTGCGAAGTGCTTTTAGCGTTGGAAGTCTCGGATCGTTCCATCCTTCGTATTCACCGCTTTCTATCCGTTTTCTCAGTTCGGAAGTGCTGAATTTACCGAACTCTTGCATTTTTATCTTACCCCAAACTATTGTTCCAGGATATTTCCAGCCGAGATGGTTGTATAAGAATCGCTGTCGCTTTTCCGATTTCTTCAGGTCCTTTCCCCTTATTATATGCGTTATGCCGAGCAAGTGGTCATCTATCGCAGATTCAAAATCCAGCGTTGGCCATACCACGTATTTTTCGCCAACCCTCGGATGCTCTCTTTTTAAAATTCTAAATGCGACCCAATCTCTCAAAGCCGGGTCTTCACTTGCCATGTCCGTTTTTACCCTCAGATCCGCTTCTTTTTCTTCGTAAACGCCCTTTAACATCTTTTCCCAACATTCCATATTCGCTTCAACGTTGACATTCCTGTGAGGGCATGGTAGTTTTTGTTCTTTATACGTTTTGAAAACATCAGCAGGGCAAAAACAAACATACGCCGCTCCCTTTTTTATCAGCTCCTCCGCATATTTGTAATACAAATCCATACGTTCCGATGCCACTACTACTTCATCCGGTTTGGCATCCAGCCAATCGCAATCTTCAAGGTACCAGTCATAAGCTTCGAGCAAAGGTCTCTTCAACACAGGGTCGGTGTCATCAAACCTCAGAATGAATTTACCATCGTGCATCTTCGCATACTCCGAATTCACGATTATCCCTCGCGTACTGCCGAGCGTCGCAGCGCCGTTAGGGTTGGGTGCGAATCGCATCACCACTTTTTCGCCTTTCGCAAGAGGCAGTTCCGGCAGTCCAACTTCACGTTTCTCTTTCTCTTTCTCTTTCACTTTTAGCTCCGCTACCAATTCCGGAGCTATCTTATTCAATTCCTCTACTCGCTCTTCCTTACTCATTGACTCTATACTCTTTATCTCCTCTTTCACCAACGTTGAGAGAAGTTTCGCATCCTTCCTCAAATGGGGATATTCAGCAAGCATTTTTTTCAGCACAGCATCCTCTTTAGGTGGTTTCTCGTACTTCACCGCATTCTGCAACGCATATTTTCTTATTTCTGTCTTTGTCTCTTCCATCTTCGGCTTCTTCCACATTTTAAAAATAAGCAGTGCTAAGAAAAACTTTTTCACGGATTTTGTTTCTCACGAGTGAAGTTCTCTAAATTATAATTATTTGCAAGACCAACAGATGGAATAATATCAAAAGTATTTAAATAGCATGAAATATTTTCATTAAGGGATTAGATATTAAAAACAAAAGGAGGTGAAAAAAGAAGATGATGAAAAGAAGAAAAAAGGTGACTACGATAGCGACTATTCTCCTCGCGGGAATACTCCTTGCAAGTACCGTGTGGATGGCGAGCGCGCATTTTACGATGGTCTTCCCCAGCGATAGCGAGGATACCGTATGGGATGTGACACCTGAAGACTACATAGCAGAACTTGGAGATACAAAAACGGTGTATATGATGTGGGGACACCCCTACGAGCACATATCATTTGATATGGCATCTGTACCCGAAGTCTCTGTGATGAAACCTGACGGCACGGTTGAACAACTCACAACGACGCAAATCACCGTTGATGGAATGGATGAAGAAGGCAATCCCGGAACCTTTGTAGCGTACAAAGCATCATTCACTGTTGATCAAATGGGTGATTCCATTGTCTTTGTGAAATATGAGGACGAAGACCAGAAATTGACAGACTATGTAAAGATGGTCATTCACTGCGGAGTAGAAGCATGGGAAGGTTGGGACGCTGAGATAGGGCAAAAAGCTGAAATCGTACCGTTCACGCGACCTTATGGCCTAGAAGAGGGCTTTGTGTTCACGGGAACGACGTTATACGATGGAAACGCTCTTCCAGACGCAGACGTAGAAGTTGAGATGTACCACACACTGGACCTTGGTAAAGAAGTCGTAGAGACCGCAGAGACGATGTTCCCATACGACCCGCCAATGATGTTCACGCGGGTGACAAAAACAAATGCCGCTGGAGAATTCGCATACACGCTTGACGAGCCGGGGATATGGTTTGTTGGTGCATACGGACCTGAGATCGGAGGGCTCACACAGAGGAGCGTGTTTATAATTCCGGTTTTGGATGCGTTCCCACCAAAGGAAGAGGCAGAAGCAGCGGCTCCCGCGGGACTCGAAGAACTGAAGAGCCGAGTAAAATCCTTAGAAGATAAAGTAGCAGCACTGAAAACATCTGCTGGCAAAGGAGCACCTGGATTTGGGGCGATAGCCGCGATAGCTGGGTTGTTAATCGTAGTGTACCTGGTAAAAAGAAGAAAGAGGTAAATAAAAGCAAGAACAAAAATGGTGCATATATCTGATGGAGTATTATCTCTGCCTGTATTGGCAGCGGGATGGGCAATAACAATTGCATTGATAGCGATAACGCTCTGGTGGAGTAAAAGGAAGGGCAGTATAGTGGAAGAGATACCAAAGTTATCGGTGATGACAGCGGCATTTTTTGTCGCTTCTCTCATTCATATAGCCATAGGACCGACAAGCGTGCATCTCATACTTTCTGGCTTAGTGGGTGTAATACTTGGAATACTTGCCTATCCCGCAATTTTTATTGGTCTTATCCTACAAGCTTTTCTTTTCGGTCATGGCGGCGTAACAGTGCTTGGAGTAAATACGATAGACATGGGCATTCCGGCATTAGTGGCGTATGGTATTTTCAAAGCAGGGAATAAACTAATTCCTTCGGAATCATTAACGAGTAAAGCGGGACTGTTAGGAGCGTTAACGGGGGGAATTGCAGTGGCTTTGGCTGTTTCCCTTACCGCTGGGATGTTATATACCTTAGGAAAAGAATATACCTGGGCAATAAAAGCATTAATAATTTATCACATTCCGATAATAGTAATAGAGGCAATAATTGTTGGCTCCGTGGTTGCCTTTCTGGTGAAGGTTAAACCAGAATTGATAGGAAGTTTAGGAGGTGAAAAGGAATGAAAGCAAAATTGGTTTTTGCTGTTTTTGCAATGCTTCTGGTGCTGTCGTGTTTAAGCATAAGTGGGGTGAGTGCACATCGCTTGCATGTGGTTCATAAGATAAGTAAAATAGAGATAGAAGCTTATTTCGGGGGTGGAACTCCATGTCGTGATGCAGACGTAAAAGTGTATGACAAAGAAGGGAATTTGTATATGGATGGAGTGACAGACGATGAAGGAAAGTTCAGTTTTCCTCCAAAGATAGGAGTAGATAATTATACAGTTGTCATCGATGCAGTTCACATGCCTGGGCATAAAGCAGAAGCTGTGATAAACTTGAGTCAAGAAGCTGCGGGTGCAAGTGCTGGTGGAATGGGGACGGAAATGCCTTTATACATGAGAGCTATCGCTGGATTTGGTTATTTAATCGGTTTAGCAGGAGCTGCGCTCGCGTATACGGGCTGGAAGCTGAAGAAGAAATATGAAAATCTGTAAAAAAGTTTTCTTTTAGCGCAGGTTTTCTTTTTTGTAAAAAGAAAAAGTGCAATGATAGAATATCCTGAGATTGACAGGTATGCATCGCTTGATTCGCCATTGCATCTGTTTGACCCGAGGGCGAAACTAATCGCATTTCTTTTTCTTATCTTCTCCGTAGTTCTTATACCAGATTTAAAAATTGCTTTTATTGGCTTGTTTTTTGCCATTTTTATGCTTATTCTGTCCAGAATCCCGCTCACATTTGTGTTAAGCTATATGAAATGGGTTGCGATGTTCGTTTTATCCTTTTTCATCATTCTGGCATTTACTTTTCCTGGAGAAGAAATCGCCGAATTTTATTTCCTGAGTATCACGGCTGAGGGTTTATATACCGGGTCTTTGATTACCATAAGGGCTTTTTCTGCCGTTATCCTCATATTTCCGATGATTGGAACCATGAGGTTTGACACGACGATAAAAGCGTTGGATAGGTTAAAAGTTCCTAATTCGCTGGTTCAAATGCTTATGTTTACGTATCGGTACATCTTTGTGTTTGTTGATGAGTTTCAAAGGATATGGACGGCAATGGAATCAAGAGGGTTCAAACTGAGAACTACTTTATATGCGCTCAGGACGATAGGAAATGCGATGGGAATGCTTTTTGTCAGAAGTTACGAAAGAGCGGAAAGGGTATATCAGGCAATGCGTTCACGGGGATATACCGGTAATCCTAAAACGCTGGTTGAGTTTGAAATTCGCATGAAGGACTACCTATTGGCAGTTTCTATTATAGGTTTTGCTGTTTCTTTGCATACAATTTCTTTTTTCCTTCCTTAACATAGTTATTTATTTAATTTTTAGCGGGTCTATTTCTCGAATCTTTGTTCTACTTATATCCTCTGCGAGGCTATGGGCTTCTTCTGAAAACTCCTCTGGGCTCAATGGTTTTGAGATTACCACTTTATCCTCTATTTTTCCAATACCACTTCATCTTTTGGCTTTATACTCAGTTCATCACGAATATTGCGTGGTATAACTACCCTGCTCTCTTCATCTAATTTTGCCTTTATGTTATTTGATATTGGAAATAGTGATATAAATAAGTAACTTTAAAATTTTATCCATTAAGAATATAAAGAAGTAGCATCTTAATAAAGAAAAAGGTGAAACGAAGTGAAAGAAGCGATAACCGTGCGAGATCTCAATTACATGTATTCAGATGGCACAAGGGCGTTGGAAGACGTGAATATGGCGGTGTATGAGGGTGAGAGGGTTGCAATAGTTGGACCGAACGGAGCAGGCAAAACGACTTTTTTGCTGCATCTTAATGGAATTCTGCACAGCACCGAAGGACAAGTAGAAGTGTTTGGTACGAGTTTGGGCAAGGTGAAAAGAGAAGAAATAATAAAGGATGTAGGGCTTGTTTTTCAAGATCCTGATGACCAGTTGTTCATGCCCACGCTTTTCGATGACCTCGCTTTTGGTCCTATGAATCTGGGGCTAAAAGAGGATGAAGTGCGGGAAAGAGTTAAAAAAGCTCTTTTGTTGCTTGGGCTTTCAGGCTATGAAAACAGATGTCCTCACCATCTTAGTTATGGCGAGAAGAAGAAAGCATCGTTGGCGGCTGTTATGTCTATGGAGCCGAGGATATTGGTGCTTGACGAGCCTACCGCTAATCTCGACCCGAGAAGCAGAGCTGAGTTGATAGGGATTATAAAAGAATTGAATGAACGAGAAGGAACTACTATTGTGATAGCAACGCATGACGTAAATGCTGTTCCTGCGCTTGCAAACCGAGTATACGTACTGAACAAGCGAATAATTGCGGAAGGCACGTCGCAGAAAATATTTTCGGATTTTGAATTGTTAAGGGCGAACAATTTGGAAGTTCCTGAAATATCCAAGCTTTTTGAAGTGTTACAATGTTTTGGTTACAATTGCGAAGAATTGCCTCTGTCAATAGACGAAGCGATTGAGCACCTGACGAGAACGGTAGAGGTTAATGGTGGGCACATACATCTGCACGTCCACGAGCACACCCATGACGAGGTGAAGAAATTGAAAAGTAAGTATGAGCATCATAAAACTTTTTAGAAAAAAGTTTTTATCAAAAATATGAACATAAAAGAAGCCTCAAAAATATTGGTCTTGGATCCTATACACGGAGCAGAGGTTATCGCGGAAGAGCTCGAAGAAGTTGGTAAAGAAGTGGAAATATTCAATCCGTATCGAAACCCCTTTTTGGATCAAACCTTTTCTAAAGGTTTGGATTTGGTTATCGCACCCGTTCACCTGAATCCGAACTTCGAGGTTGTAAAACAAGCTTTAAAGAGGGAGATACCTTTTATGAGCCACCACAAAGTGGTAAAAGAAATTGCAGTCATGAAAAACATTTTCGCAGACACAAAAGTAGTGGAAGTAACGGGCACGGTTGGAAAGACTGCGGTCTGCGAATTGATCTGTCAGTTATTGAAAAACAATTTTAAAGTTCTTTCTCATACCAGTTCCCTTACAAGATTCAAATCGGCAGAGGAGGAGGTGCAATTTCCACGAATCGGCGGCGCACCTGCAAACGTGTTGAAAGTGATGGGAATAGCGAGCGAGAAGAATTTGAAGCCGGAGATTGCAGTATTTGAAATTTCGCTTGGTTTAACGGGAATAGGCGATGTGGGGGTGATAACAAGCTTAGAAGCAGATTACAGAATTGCAGGTGGCACAAAAGACGCATCTACGACGAAAATCGCCTCGATACAAAATTACGCAGACGCAGAAGCAGAAGAAATAGAAGGTAGAAACAGAAGAAGTGCCGTGATAGTCCTTCCAAATAGTTTCGCGGAAATGCCCGCAGACATAGAAGTAAAAGGGCTCAATACGAACTTCTTTGGCGCCACGGCAAAAAACCTGTGGTTAGACGATACCGAGCACAAGGTCCTTTTCGATGGGTTGAAAACCGTAAATGGTGATTCCATAAGTGGCGGGATAAAATTCAATTTTGAAGCGGGATTCTACGGGGACTATTACAGGAACGGTTTAGAAGCAGCGTTTTGCACGGTTTTGAGTCTCGGTATTCCGCCAGGAGAGGTCAATACTGGCACTATCTCTGCAGTTAGCGGCAGACTGAAGGTTGAGAAGCGAAAAGGGCGGTTTTTAATTGACAATTCCAATTCGGGCACAAAATTGACGTTTGTCGATGAGATAACGGAAATGGCACGGCGGTATTCTGATAAGATGATTCTGATTGTTGGTGAGGAGTCGGAATACGTGTGTGAAGGTGTGAACGAGGAGGAACTGAAAGAAGTGGTAGCGAATGCAGCAAGGGATTTCGTTGAGATAATAATCGTGGGTGCGGAGTTCAAGGATAAAATAGAAGGTAAGACGGTGTTTTTTTCTGATACGCTGGATGCTGCGTTGGAGAAGGCAGTTAGCGATTCAGAAGAAGGTTCTGTGATTATATCTAATGTGAAGACGTGGCGGTGAATGCCTGAGTAGTGCGTGAGGAAATACTGCCAAATCCAGAACCCCAACGCCTAATGGCGTGATTTCAAAATTCCCATTAAAACAAATTTCTTTCTATTGATGGGACTGCTATACTCCCCAAGCTAAAGCATAGGGGGTTCTGCGGTTAGTGGCATCCACACCATT
>JAGXOR010000051.1 GCA_023659785.1 Methanomicrobia archaeon LH_S13 | reverse complement strand
TTTACGTCCCCCACTATCTTACCAGCGCTCTCAGCCTTGTAAGATAGCATAAACAATATGCACATGTTTATAATAGGTATATATAAGCTTTTCTATTTTTTCATGCTAAGTCTTTTATATATGTAGAATAGAGAGAATAACAAAGGAGTCCATTCATCCCCCCCCCCCACCTTTCGGAAGGGGACTTCTTGGCTTATAAAGTTAATTTCATCGGCGTTACCAACCCCTGAATATTCATCTCAAGCTCTACCTTGTTTTCTATTTTTATAATCCGGTAACTATCCTTTTCTATCCAATATCTGATAGTGAACTCCTTCATTAATATCGAGCTTTGCTATGCTAATTGGTCAGAACCGTAGCCCTTTTCTCAGATTAAACTTGAACGCTCGCCCAATTCCTGTGTTTGCTACGAACCGTTTGATTCTCGTGTGTATAACATATTACCGATAACGACCATCTCCACTGAACGATTCATCATTATCATCCATCGTTGTGCGCAGCTTCTTATTTCTGTCATTCTTCTTCTCTTGTAACTAACTATACTATACATAAAAAAATAAAAAGTTAAAAGTGTCTGATGAATTAGAATAGTTTTCTAAGGAAATGCGATTAAAAGAAGTGAAAAGCATTAGAATAGGTGTGTGTGAGATTCCGCCTCTACCACCCCGAAAACCACGTAAGCGTTTACCCGCAAACCCTCTAAAGGCTTATATAAGTGTAGATGAACTTGTAAAAGAGTTAAGAGGCTGCGCCTTTGGAGCTGGTAGATTAGCAACGGCAGTGGACATATACGAAGAAATGCTGACGGAAGAAACGACAAAATTCATCGGCATTGCCGGTGCTCTGGTCCCTGCGGGAATGCGAAATGTGATGGCACAGATGGTGAGAGAGCGAGAAGTGGACGTAGTGGTGACGACTGGCGCCAACCTCGTGCACGACATTATAGAAGCTCTTGGCGACCATCATTATAAAATAAGCGTGGAAGGTCTGGGTGCAAGTGCAGATAAAAATGCAGAGGCAGAAACAGAGGCACCGATAGACGACGTATGGCTAAGAGAACATGGGTTGGAGAGAATATACGATGTGGTCGTGCATAAAGAGGCATTCGCAAGGTTAGAGACTTTTTTAAGAACGGTTTTTGATACACTCGATTATGAGAACCATGATAGGAGTTACAGTTACAGTATAAGGGAGCTGACAAAAGCGATAGGAGAGAACCTCTCAGACCGCGACTCTATACTGAAAAGCGCAGTGGATAGTGATGTCCCCGTATTCTGTCCTGCGATTGCAGATTCTATGATTGGACTCCACGCATGGATATATAAACAAACGTGTCCCTTGAAGGTGGATGCATTCAGCGATATGAAAGAGTTGGTGGATATTTTCTGCGAGGCGAAACGCACGGGTGCGATAATACTCGGTGGTGGTGTACCAAAGAACTTTATATTCCAGACCGCGTTGATTGCGCCACCACGAGAACATGGACAAGAGGGCTTCGATTACGCTATTCAGATAACCACTGATACGCCAGAGAACGGCGGATTGAGTGGTGCAACGTTAGAAGAGGCGAAAACGTGGGGTAAAGTAGGTGCGAAAGCGAAAGCAGTTACCGTTTATTGTGATGCTACAATCGCATTGCCGGTAATTATAGCTGCGGTGCGCGAGAGGATTGCAGGGCGGACGGCGTTAGGACGAGAAGATGAATGAGAACATAAAAGAGAGGGTAATGGAAAAAATTGAGACCGTGATTGAGCGAGTTGAATTCATCGAGGAGCACTTATCGAGAGGGATATTGGAGGATAGATTATTGCGTAAAGCGATATATAAAGAATTTCAAGAAGCTGTGGAAGCGGCGTCCGACGTATGTGCAATGGTTAGAAGAGGGCTGAATTCATCAGCAAAAGATGATTACAGCAATATTGATTTTTTAGTAGAAAGAGATATTTTGGAAGGAGGAAAGGGGGAAAAATTGAGAGAAGCAAACGGATTAAGAAACAGACTAATTCATGAATATGATGGCATAAATGATAAAATCGCATGTTACGGGATAAAAGAACTGGTAGGGGAATTAAGAGAGTTTTCGCTGGGGGTGTTAGAATGGATGAGAAAATGAAAGAACGCCTCTTGAACGTGTTAAAGGATGTGATACCTTACGTTAAAGGGATACTGATTTACGGTTCTTTTATTAAAGGATATGCAGATGTGAAATCGGACATTGATATATGCGTGATACAAAAGGACGAGGGAAAGGAAGGCGAGGATTTAAATTTAAAGGAGTTATACGAGAGGATTTTGAGGGTTTCTGCAAATAAGAGATATGACATCGTGATATTCAACGAGATTCCATGGTATCTAAGGGGAGAGATTCTAGAAAATAACGAGGTACTTTACGCAGAGAACGCGGATGAACTGGATTTTTGGCTGTATAAACAATCGAAGATCTGGAACGAGATGAAAAGGAGGCAGAGTTTGGTATCTGCTGATGATTTAATCGAAAGAGTGAAATTGAGAGAAAAGGAATTGAGGAGAGAGAGAAAATAGAAGTTTATTGTGATGCTACCCTACCATCGCATTGCCGATAATCATGGCTGCGGTGCGAGAGAGGATGGAGTGAAGAACCGAATGAAAAATCCGATTTGTGTAAAAAGAGATGACATGGATAAAAAGAAGAAATTAATATTTAGGCTTGTTTTGGTACTTCTATTTACATGGATAGTATTAGCAACTTCAAACAACTTATCCGCTTTTCGTACCAGTTCTGAAGATCAGTCTCATATCTGATTTGTATCCTCCAGTATTTTTACATATTCATCTTTAGATAGCGGACATTCAATAAAGTCTTTCAATTCACTCATGCTATTAAATCCTAATTGCTTACGCATATAAGATAGCAATTTCCTACTATATTCTCCACTTCCGTGGCTTAATTTAGTTTGAATTCCCGATTGCTTTCCGTTAACCATGAGAACATAAAACTCATGCGGTTTTCCTTCCCTTTTAACGAAACCTTTTCTCTTTAAAGCATACTTTATATCCCTCTTTTTAAAGACTACTGGCATATGTTACTCACTCAACCACATCTAACAGCTTGTGTTTTAATGCCTGCCCGCTATCAGTTAGTTCATCATCCTTTTTGTATGCATACTCTTCCCATAGCACATAGAAATAGTCTTTGAATTCGTCAATACATTCTTCTATTGTTGGGGCAGCGGCTAATATGCTTAATTCTTCATGGTATAATATCCATCCCTCAGTAGATGGTTCTGGCTCTACTTTAATCGGAACCATTAATTTGAATACATGCCCACCATAGCGAATCTCATTAAAAGTTATTCCTCTGCTGGTTATCGGTTCTGGAGGAGAGAACTCTCTCAATTTAAGAGGGTTCTCCGTTGCCGCTATTTCCTTTGAGAGGTTGTCAGTAGCACTATGTATGCGGTAAGTTAAGTGGAGTGACTCCCGGGGGACAAATGCATCGGTTCCTGAGAAAGACTTCTTCCACATCCCTTTCACGTCTTCAGAAAGGTCTCCGCCGATATTCTCTTCCTCGAGCATTCCTTCAGGTTTTATCAGCAATAAACTCTCCATTTTACGTCTCCAATGATTGAATGAGCTTAATAACAAAATCCTCTACTTTTTCATAGAATTGAGCAATTTCCACTTTATCTATGGAACGATATGTGAGGGACACTTTAAATTTGTCACGAGGACTTGTTGCATTTGGTTCTACAATTACTTGGGTGAGACGTCCTCTATCTCTCAACATAAATTCATTACTCATTTTCAAACCACTTACACTTACATTACGCTGTTTAAAAAGCTTTAAGTCCAACTTCATAGAATTGTTTAGGATTGCTGTTGGCTCTTTATCTGACTTTATGGTTACATGTGTTAATATCTCATAGAAGGAAACGACAATATCCATATCATAACCTTCACTTGGAAGTACCTCGGAAGCCACTTCCTTAAATGTGTCACTTACTTCCTTTGGATTTTCACCGATTGTATTAAGTGCGGCTGCTGGAAAATTCAGCTCGATCTTCACATCGTCTTTTACAGCCAATACTGCCTTTCCAGAGGCTTTTTCGATTGCCGGCGCTATTTGAGGTTCTCCTGTCACTTTATAATCATTGCGAGTACTCAACGCCTTTCTTATCCTACCTATCAATACCCCCATGTCCTGACCCGATTCAAATTTTATGCCAATATGATAAGGTTCATATCTTTCTATTTTCATTTTCGCCTCCACCTACCAAAGTATCTACTTTTTTTATATAAAAAAGGATATGTTTTTTGATAGATTTTTTGCTATAAAATTTAACATGTTTTTGGATATAAAAAATTCATTCTCACTCCACTTTCCTATACTTCGGATGATACTTCTTTATTATATGCTCATCAATCCTCTTCAGCTCTCCTTCGGGCAGTGTCGCCAGCAAATCCCAGCCAATACTCAACGTCTCCTCAATGCTCCTGCCTTCGTTTTTACTCTGCGTAACGAATCTGCGCTCAAACTCATCTGCAAACTCCAGGTATTTTTTATCCCTACTTGTCAACGCCTCCTCACCCACAACCGCAACCAGGTCACGCATGTCCCTTCCTTCTGCATAACCCGCATAAAGCTGATTTGATACGCCTGCATGGTCTTCTCTCGTTTTTCCCGGTCCTATCCCCTCATCCATCAGTCTTGACAGCGAAGGTAAAACGTCCACCGGCGGATATATGCCTCTTCTGTGCAGGTCACGAGAAAGAACAAACTGCCCCTCGGTGATGTAACCTGTAAGGTCGGGTATGGGATGCGTTATGTCGTCATCAGGCATGCTTAAAATGGGTATTTGCGTAATCGAGCCTTTTCGACCTTTTATCCGACCTGCGCGTTCGTAATTCATTGACAAATCGGTGTACATGTATCCAGGGTAGCCTCTCCTTCCCGGAACTTCCTCGCGTGCCGCTGCTATTTCACGTAGTGCTTCGCAGTAGTTCGTCATATCCGTAAGAATAACGAGAATGTGCATATCGTATTCGTATGCGAGGAACTCCGCGGTTGTCAATGCCATCTTCGGCGTTATCACTCGCTCAATCGCAGGATCATCCGCTAAATTAATAAATGCTACTATCCTTTCTATTGCGCCCGTGCGTTCAAAATCGCGCATGAAAAACGAAGCTTCCTCGTGCGTAATCCCCATTGCCGCAAACACAACTGAGAACTGCTCACCAGTGGTCAGTACCTTTGCCTGCCTCGCTATCTGCGCGGCAAGGGCATTGTGCGGCATTCCCGCACCGGAGAATATCGGCAATTTCTGCCCCCTTACAAGCGTGTTCATGCCGTCAATAGAGGAAATGCCGGTTTGAATAAACTCGCGGGGATAATCTCGAGCAGTGGGATTTATTGCTGCGCCTATGACCGAGAGTCTATCTTCTGGTATCACCTCTGGACCACCGTCAATCGGTCTGCCCAAACCATCGAAAAAACGACCCAACATATCTTGCGAAACGCTTATCCGCATTATATCGCCCGTAAATCGTACCTTCGTCTTTGCCGTGTCTATTCCCGAAGTGCCTTCAAAGACCTGGACCACTGCGAGTCCCTTACTCGCTTCCAACACCTGCCCGGTCTTCTCTTCTCCCTCCGGCGTAACTATTTTCACTACTTCTCCATACGAAATGTTTTCTACCCCTCCCACAACGATTAAAGGACCTGCTGCTTCGCGTATCGTTGTGTATTCACGTGCTGATGTATCTATATCTGGTGCCATTTTTTTCACCTCAAACCTTTTTACCTTTGTAGGGCTCCGCCCCACGACCCCGCAAGCCCTGTAAGGGCTTAGTAAAAACCTTGACTAAAAATATAATCTAATAGTAGGTATCCAGTCATAATAAACTTTTCCATTTGCATCAATGAATTTATCGCAAGTGATTTCTCCTGTTCCACTGGCTGCCTTTAATTTATCAATATGGTGAATTTGCGGATAAGAGCCCGTTTTTATTGTGTAATTGTATGTTTTATTTGCCTTTAGTGTAAAAGAAGTATCAAAGATGATATTGTGCCAGTCTCCACTATATCCACTCCAATTTGCGGTGACATTCCAGGTTGAATTCCATATTTTTACATATTCTGAGTGCCCACCGGTGCCAGCGCATGGATAAGTATACATTTTATTAACAACAATATCCTGATTTGGTTTGATCATGCCTTTATGCGTCCCCATGATACTCGGGTATGTGCCTTCGCTGGTGTCGAATACTCCTATTTCCATACTCAAAGCTGTGGATGCATTTACGAGACCATAACCATAATAATCGTCTTTCCCTTCTTTACCTAAATCTTTTGCAGTATTTCTCAATCGATTCCTGACTTCTTTATTTGATAACTCCGGATATTTCGATTTCAGGAGTGCAGCAACGCCAGAAACATGAGGAGTTGCGGCAGAAGTCCCGCTGAAATATCCATAGCCACCATTCAAATAGGTTGTCAATATAGAATTTCCAGGTGCTACTAACTCCAACTTATGACCGAAATTGGAGTAACTTGCCCTTTCTTTATCTTCATCTATCGCTCCCACTGCTATTACCTTTGGATAAGCGGCGGGGTATATAATGGAAGAGTGCTCATTCCCTGATGCAGCGACGAGGATACTACCATTATTCCAGGCATAAGAGCATGCATTCCGCATTACCTCAGAATCATTGCCTCCAAAACTCATACTTATCACATCCGCAGAATGGTTTGCAGCATAAGTAATTGCTCTTGCAACATCCCAATTCGTTCCCCACCCTGACTCATTCAACACCTTCAAAGCGAGGATATTCACCTGAGCAATACCTGCAATACCCTTTCCGTTGTTTATAGTGGCTGCAGCAACACCTGCAACCTCTGTTCCATGTCCGTTATTATCCATTGGGTTGGTATCGTTATTCACGAAGTCAAAACCGCTTACGTAATTCCCTAAATCTCCATGTTGAGAATTTATTCCGGTATCCAGTATTGCTAAGGAGGTGTTTTTACAGCCTTTCTCAATATCCCATGCCCTATCCACATTTATGCATTTCAAGCCCCACTGCTCATCAAAACGGGGGTCATTCGGCGCGTACAAAGCATGGACGAGCTTATTTTCTTCTACATACTTCATCCCAGCCAAACTCTCGCTGATAATTCTTTCTTCTCTGGTTGTTTTCACAAGAATACAGTTCAACTCTTCATTCTCGTCCAACACGGTGTATTTCTTGTAGACCTCCTCAGGAATTCGCTCTTCAAAACCTATTATCAGTGTTTTGTTAGCCTTTAGATGGCTCTCAACAGGTAAGGGTAAGGCGATACCTATACTTATACTTAACAGCAAAAGAACAACGGCAAATATGGTTATTCGCTTTACCATAATTTTCTCACTACCTTAATAGAGGGAACACTTGCTTCTGGTATGGTTATCAATTCCTTTGGGTTTTTAGCTAAATGCAATTCCATTCCCACTTCTACTTTATCCCCTCCTTTTAATACAATCCCTTTCGCATCCTTTATGATTGTATATGGGGGTTTTTGCTTTTCTCTATCTTCTCCCTTTATTACCATTACCTTTATTTCCTCTATTTTTATTTGCACAGTGCCGTTTTTTCCATATAAGATGTCTCCAGCCGACACACTAATCGGAAAATATTTTCCTTCTGTAATGGTCCATTTCGCGGTCAGATCAACTTTTGAATTCGCTGAGATATTGATATTGATATTATTTTTCATATTTATATTTACATACCCAAAGACTACAGCAGTTGCACTGATAATCCCTATAGCTACAATAGTTATTACTTTGTCTTTGCCTTTCATTGGTTACCTTACCCTATCTTAATCTTACATCGGTATGGTATCTATCCAATCATAATATATTTTCCATTTTATCTGAGTAGCCAAGAAGATTCTCTCCGTAAGGTGGGAGATAAATTGGCTCTTGTATTAACGAAAAACCGAAAAGCTTAAATAACCCTATGTCTAATATATAACTATGCAAGCTATGAAGACGATAAGATGTAAGATATGGAAAGCGACAAGGGCGAAGCAAGCCGCATTAGAAGGGGAATATGATAATC
>JAGXOR010000050.1 GCA_023659785.1 Methanomicrobia archaeon LH_S13 | reverse complement strand
TTGATAGCATCATACGAAGAGGTTTGAAACAAAATGGTTGAATCTCATAACCTTCTTGTTTACCTTTCTTACCAGACCTGATTCAATCAAAATTCATTATGATTAAAATTCACCCTCAGTACATATAATAATAGATGAATTATAATGGCAAAGCCATTCTTTCATCAAATGTTGCAAAAAGCGTTTTAACTTGTTGCTAAAGGAAGCGAGAAGCAGAGTTAAAAAAGAATATAAATAAAATAAAAAAGAAAGAAAAGAAGGGTGAAAAAATTGCAGCTGCTGTTCATACATTCGGATTATATGGAATACGAAGCGAAACAGAAGACGCGAGTTGCTGAGCCGATTGACGAATCGAAGAAGCGTGAGCGGATAGAAGAGGTGTTAGTTGCTTTCATTGCAGTGGAAAGAGAAGATGAGAAAGATGTAAGATACGTAGTAGAGGAAGCTACGGAAGAAACTATTTCTATTTTCAATGAGGTCGGTGCAGAAAGAATTGTTTTGTATCCTTATGCGCATTTAAGCTCTGAGCTGGCTTCCCCAGAGAGGAGCATGGAGATATTGAAGGCGATGGAGCGAGATTTGCTTTCTAGTGGTGTGGACGTGAAAAGGGCGCCTTTTGGATGGTATAAATCGTTCACACTGCGGTGCAAGGGGCATCCGTTATCCGAACTATCGCGGAAAATAGAGGTTCATGAAGGCGGAGTTGGTGTTGGTGCGAGTGCAGAAGCGGAAGCGGCGGAAAAGCTATCAAAAGCGTTAGAAGCAGAGGAGAAGGCGGAATCTCATTTCTTTTTTATGGATACGGGAAGTGAAGGAGGTCTTATAAGGAGAGAGGATTTTGAGCTTGATGAAAGAGAGAATTTACGGAAGTTCTTCCTATATGAAAGCGAGAAAAGAAGAGCAGTGGACAGGGACAGGGTGCCACCGCATGTGGAACTTATGAAACGGTTAGAAATAGCGGATTACGAGCCCTCTTCAGACCCCGGGAATTTGAGGTTCTATCCCAAAGGTAAGCTAATAAAGAGCCTATTGGAGAGCTACATAAGGAATTCGATGGCGGAATACGGTGCCGTAGAAGTAGAAACGCCCATAATGTATAGTACGAGACATCCATCGCTGAAAGATTACCTCGAGAGGTTTCCTGCAAGACAGTATTCAATGGCAGGTAAAGGAGGCAAACCGGATTTGTTCTTACGGTTTTCCGCTTGCTTCGGGCAATTCCTTATGAGCAAGGACATGAGCATATCATATAAAAACTTACCATTAAAGATTTTCGAACTCGCTTCGTCTTTCAGGAAGGAAAAGAGGGGGGAGCTTGTTGGTCTTCGTCGCTTGAGAAAATTCACGATGCCGGACATGCATACTTTATGCAAGGACATGGGAGAAGCGTTGAAGGAGTTCAAAAAGCAGTACGAGCTATGTATGCGTGTTTTAGAAGGCATAGGATTTTTCACGAAGGACTATGAAGTTGCGATAAGATTCACAAAGGAATTCTACGACAGTGATGCAAATAAGGGATTTATAGATGAATTAGTGAGAATAGCGGGTAAGCCAGTGCTGATAGAGCGCTGGGACCAGCGTTTTTTCTATTTCGTGCTTAAGTTTGAGTTTAACTTCGTGGATGCGCTGGGTAAGGCGTCGGCTCTGTCCACCGTGCAGATAGACGTGGAGAATGCGGAACGATATGGCATAAAATACGTGGATGCGAACGGCGAGGAGAAAAGTCCCATTATTCTTCATTGCTCGCCAAGCGGGGCGATAGAACGATGCATGTACGCATTATTAGAGCGTGCATATTTAGAAAAGGAACGAGGGGTTCTGCCGATGCTCCCTATGTGGCTCTCTCCTACGCAGTTGAGAATAATCCCCGTAGCGGAACGGCATTTGGAATACATCGAGGAGATTCTACCAGTGCTGAACGGGATAAGGACGGATGTTGACGACCGTGAGGAGATGGTCTCGAAAAAGATACGGGATGCGGGTCGTGACTGGATTCCTTACGTTGCCGTGGTGGGGGATAAAGAAGTGGAGAAGAACACGTTGAGTGTTACGATAAGGGGGGAATTGAGCAAGGGGAAGAAAAAACAAAAGGGAATGGATGTTTTGGACTTGAAAAAGCTGATTGAGGCAGGGCTAAAAAATAAACCTTTCCATAATTTGCCCCTTTCTTACAGACTGTCAGAGCGAGCTAAGTTCGTAGGTGGGTGAAGGTCGTCGACGCTAAATTTGATTTCACGATAACTACGAATTGATTTGTAGCTTAGGAGTAAGAAGACTTTCAGTGAGAACAGAGGCACACCGTTTTTCGGACTGCACACGCCAAAGGAGACGGTCCTACGGGCAATGGCAGTGCTTGTCGAAAAGGGCAGCATAAGGGGCACAGCAAGGGCAATGGGTGCAAACAAAGACAGTGTAGCCCTATGGCTCAAAAGAGCTGGAGAACACTGCGAAGAAGTCACGGAATACCTGCTTAGGGATCTACATCTTTCGCAGGTTCAAATAGATAATATTAACTTTTGAACTCTTACTTCTGCCTCTCCAAAAACCCTTTTAACCCTTCTCTCGCATCCTCAGTTGCAAGTGCATGCCCGAAACATTCCGCTTCGTAGTCCAATGCATGCTCCAAATCCATTTCCAGTCCTCTGTTCACCGCATCCTTTAATAATCCAAGCGTAACAGCACTTTTTGAAACCAGTTTTTTGATAAGTTCATCAACCCCCTCATCAAGTTCATCCGCAGGAACAGTTTTATTTACAAGTACTAACCGAAAAGCTTCTTCTGCGTCTATTTGCCCCCCACACATCAGCATTTCCATCGCTTTCGTCTTCCCTATCAATCTCGGTAGTCGTTGTGTGCCGCCGCCACCCGGGATAATTGCCAGATTTATCTCCGGCAGACCAAACACCGCTTTTTCGGATGCAATTCTAAAATTACACGCCATCGCAAGTTCCAAGCCACCACCCAAACAGAATCCGTTTATCTTTGCTATTATCGGCTTACTCAGCTTTTCCATGTATGTTGTTATCCCCTGAGCCCAGCTCGACCATTCGCTCGCTTCTTCTGAGCTTTTCTCAATCAGCTCGGCTATGTCTGCCCCGGCACAGAAAGCTTTTTCCCCTGCTCCGGTTATTACTATTGCACGCACCGCAGCATCCGTTTCCGCATCATCCAGCGCATCTCGCAGCTCCGTTAATAAAGCCGTGTTCAAAGCATTCAGCGGTTTTTGCCTGTTGAGTGTTATGGTCGCGACTTTTTCTTTCTTCTCATACAAAATGTTTTCGTATTTGTTCTCTTCCTGCATTTTTTCTCTGTAAAGTAAATAGAATTCAAGGTATAATATTTCTTTGGGACTTCTATGGGTATTTGGCGGTTTGGCTAACGAGCTGAACCGCTAATAAACGAAACTTCTAATTCCGTGTGCTCTGCGGTGAATTCAGGGAATATCGCAATTTCAATAGAAAGATGGAGAAGAATCCGATAAAAGACACTTATCAGATGAACGACTATGCATATCAAACCTTCTCTTTCTAAGAAAAGATTTATCTAAAAGAGGGTGATTCATATGCAGATGAAAGTAACGATAATAGGTGGAGCGGGGGGGATGGGAAAATGGTTCGCCGGGTTTTTCAAGGAAAACGGCGTTGAAGTACAGATAGTGGATAAAAGCGATAAAACGGAACAGATAGCAAAAGAAATGGATGTTAAATTTTTAAATACCGATATTCTAAAGGCTACGGAGGGCAAGGTAGAGAGAAGAGAAGATATTGCGGATACTGACGTGTTGCTCGTTTCGGTGCCCATAGATATAACGGGACGTGTGATAGAGCGCGTGGGACCGAAGATGCACAAAGGCTCGCTGCTGATGGACATAACGTCGGTGAAAAAAGCACCCGTAGAGATGATGGACAGATTTACAAATGAGGATGTCGAAATTCTTGGCACGCATCCTTTATTCGGTCCTTCTACAAAGTGTATGCAAGGTCAAACTATCATTTTCGTACCTTCGAGAAGGGGTCGTTTATATGACAAAATAGATGCGATGTTTAAGAGGAACGGTGCGAAAATCGAAGTTTTGACTGCAGAGGAACATGACGAAATAATGTCGGTCATCCAGGGACTGACACATTTTATTCTCATCGCTTTTGGTATCACGTTAAAGAATCTTGATTTTAACGTTGAAAATTCGAGGAAGTTCATGAGTCCGATGTACGAGATATTGATGGATTTTGTGGGCAGGCTATTGCATCAAGACCCGCATTTATACGCACTGATACAGACGAATTTTGAGATGGGTTGGATACATAAGGAATTTTTAGCGGTTACAAACAGGTTATACGAGTTGATATCGGCGGGTGAAATGGATGAGTTTATGAAGGTGATGAAGATGGCGAAAAGGCATTTCGGGAATACCGAAAGAGCGATGGTAGATTCGGAGGGGGCGATAGAGGGAAAAATAAAGCTTGCTCACAAATAATAATACTTCCCGCGCTTCTTCTGCTCCCTGTCCTTTGCCGAACCTATCTTGTTTATCCGTGGACGAAGCGTGCTTTCATCACGCCTGAAAGTCACACCTAAATCCTTTAAAAACAGATTCATACCCTCTCGCATCCCAAAACAACCTTTTATCTCCCCTCGCACCCCTGGTTCACCGTCGAAAACCATTAACCTATCGCTTAACAAATCTATCAGATATATGTCATGGTCAACAATCAACATTGATACGCCCCTTCGCTCCGCATACCGCCTGACTGCCTTTATCAATCGCACCTTCTGCTCCGCATCAAGATGCGCTGACGGCTCATCCAGCATATATAATGATGCATCCTGGCAGAGACACGCAGCTATTGCAACGTTTTGTAATTCACCACCACTGAGCTCTTTTATGCTCCTTTCCTCCACCTCCAGTATTCTCAGTGGGTCTAACACATCAATAACATCAGCCTCGCTTATTGTTAGCGAATAAATGAGATCCTTCACGCGCATATCCAACTCGCCTTTTATATATTGCGGCTTGTAAGAGGCTTTAACATCAAAAGCTATCTTCCCGGTTACCGGCTCTGTCTCACCCACCAATACTTTTACAAACGTGCTTTTACCTATGGCATTCCTTCCTACGGTGCCCAACACTTCTCCCTTCTCAATACTGCCCGGCTTTACATCCAATACAAATCCAACTCCGCCATATTTCTTCTCAAAGCCATCATATTCGATAAAAACACCTCTCGCCTCATGCTTCTCCCTCGGCGGATGCGCAGTGAACCCTATTGCTTCATCTCTTATCCTAACGTTCTCCGCATGCAAGAATCCACTCAAATATTCGTTTATTCCTCTATTCGTGCTCTTTGGCATCGTAACCACGCCATACCCACCGGGCTCGCCGTAAAGGAGATGCACATAATCCGCAAGCATATCAAGGATAGCAAGGTCGTGTTCCACCACAACCACCGCTTTATCTTTCAAAACATCCTTTATTCCTTTTGCCACTTGCATACGCTGATAAATGTCTAAATAAGGCGTCACCTCGTCAAAGAAGTAAAAATCCACATCCCTTATCATACAACCTATTACTGCAACCCTTTGGAGTTCGCCACCACTCAGCTCCTTTATATCCTTCTCCCGCGCTTCTTCGAGCTCAAAAACTCTCAAAAGCTGTTTTGCCTCGCCAGTCTCATCTGTGCTTTCCAGTAACTCGTGAACTTTGCCATCGAAGAAATCAGGAATTGCATCTATATATTGCGGTTTATATGCCACCTTGATTTTTCCTTTTGCCAACGTATCGAAGTAATTTTGTAACTCAGACCCCGCATATTTCTTTATTATCGCGTTCCAGCTTGCCTTTGCCTCTACCTCAAAGTCTACTTTACCAAGATTCGGAACTTGCAATCCTGATAATATCTTAATTGCCGTGCTCTTTCCTATTCCATTCTCCCCTAACATTCCTGTTATCTTCCCTGCTTTTGGAATAGGCATTCCATAAAGAACGAATCCGTTTTCTCCATATCTGTGCGTCTCTTCACCCTTAAGTTCCTCTGGCAAACCTATTATGGAAATAGCAGCGAAGGGGCATTTTTTTACGCATATCCCACACCCCTCGCACAAATCCTCTGATATTACCGGCTTGCCATCCTTACCCAGGATTATTGTCTCCACTCCTGTACGTACCATCGGGCAGTATTTTATGCATTCATACTCGCATTTCCTCGACTGGCACTTATCCCTCTTCAATATCGCTATCCGCATTTTGATTTTGCAATTAAAAAAGAAATGTTTTTGACAGGTGTTTATGCGTGAATTCCTTCGCATTAGAACCTGTGTACTGAGCCACTACATGCCCCTTGCCCACAATTAGATACTTATAGATAACCAACCCCTCTAATCCCACCGGTCCCCTTGCATGCACTTTATTCGTGCTTATACCAACTTCGGCGCCCTTGCCATACCTGAATCCATCACTAAACCGTGTTGAGGCATTGTGCATTACCGAGGACGAATCAACAAACCGCATAAATTTTAGCGCTGTTTCTTTATTCGCGGTAACGATTGCATCAGTATGTGCCGAACCGTAGTGATTAATGTGCTCGATTGCCTCATCTATCTCACCAACCACTTTGATAGAAATAATTAAATCGTTATACTCTGTACTCCAGTCCGCTTCTGATGCACGCTTTATTTGCCCTATTTCATATTTATATCTATCTTTAAAGTCCGTTAAAAATTCCAGCGTTTTTGAACATCCCCTGACCTCAACCCCTGCTTTCTGATACCTATCAATCATCCGAGGTAGAAATTCACTTGCAATTGCGGAATCAACAAGCAAAGTCTCGACCGCATTACATACCGCAGGGTATTGAACCTTCGCATCGTAGCATATATCCTCTGCCATATCCAGTTCAGCATCACGGTCAACGTAAACGTGACATACACCCTCAGAATGTCCCAGGACCATTATACTGGTGTTATCCTGAATATACTTCACAAATTGTTCGCTACCACGAGGCACTAAAAGGTCTATGTATTCGTTCAATTTTAACATTTCACTTACTTCCTCACGGGTTTCAAGTAATTGAATCCAACCCTCTGGGATTACATTGCCACCTGATGATGCTTTTGACACTACATCGAATAGTGCCTCATTCGAATTCCGTGCTTCCGAGCCTCCTTTTAGCATTACTGCATTGCCTGTCTTTAAGCACAGTGATGAAATCTGAACCAGAACATCGGGTCTCGATTCGAATATCGCACCGATAACACCGATGGGATAGGAAACCTGAAAAAGCTCCAGGTCCGTATCTAATTCTATTGCAGATAGCGTTTTACCGACGGGATCCTCTGATTTTGCTACATCTCGTACACTTTTTATAATCTCGTCTATTTTAGAATTATCCAATTTTAGCCTTTCGACCAAGGATTTGGACAGTTTTCCTTCTTTTGTTAAACCCGATGCAACTTCGACATCCTTCGCATTAGCCGCAAGTATTCGCCCCCTACCCGTGTCCAACAAATCTGCGATTCCGAGTAGGGCTTTGTTCCTATCATCGGTTGCAGCATTAGCCAATTTAAGCGCGGCGCTTTTCGCCTTCTTCGCCTTTTCTATTATGCTTTCGCCTACCTTCTTGCTCATTTTTATGAGTGCCTAATTTATCCCTTCCTCTTCATAATCATTGTTGCAAGCACAATGCCCTGTACGCCAATCAAAGCCTGTTCCGCCCCACGTTACGTTCCACTCCGTTTTTGGTTTTTATTTTTTCATACCATCTTTTATTTAGAAGTAGGGTAGGTATATATATAAAAGGTATATGCTCAATAAGGAGTAAAAATCCTAAATCACAGTGCTTCCCATCCCCCTTACCCATATCCGATTCCCTCAACCATATCGCCCAGCAAATCAATATCTGCGAATATCTTATCTCTTTCGATAGCCGCTCCATCTCATCGATAAAAGATAAATCATCATTTGCATTCGTATGAACATCAAACTCTCGTCCCACTACTCGTTTTATTATCTTATCCGGCATGCTCGTATCTATACCTGCTTGCATTCGTAAATACTGGATTGTGATCAGTCCGACATCGTTAACCATTCCTACCTCATCCCTCTTCCATTCCGTATGGTTTGCGTGCTCAGCCCAATAGTTCCTCATTTTATAGAAGAATCTCCCATAAATAAGGTTGGTAGTGAACGGAGACTATAAACTCTCGCCAATCCCAGAGCCTCAAGATTCATTGACGCATTGTAGTCCGCATTTGTTGTGTAACCGCAGTTCAAACACACGAATCTCTCGCCTCTACGATTTCTTCTATCTATGTTGTCCCCCAACGGCGCATCT